>JAJXZC010000672.1 GCA_021780275.1 Pseudomonadota bacterium | reverse complement strand
TGGCGTGGCGATTTTCTCGAAGCGGAGGCCTTCGCCTATCTGGCGGTACGCGCCCGGCGCGGTCTTCCGCTCAGCCTGCCGACGACGACGGGCGTGCCCGAACCCATGAAGGGCGGGCGGCTGCACAGGGCTGCGAGGTAGTCAGAGCCTGACGCCGAACTTCGCCGCGATCCAGACTGTCGCGAGATAAAGGGCGAAGGTGAGCAGACAGGAAAGCCCGAGCGAAAACCAGAAGCCCGTACCGCCGCGCAGAAGCGCGGGCAGCACCAGAAACATCGGCAGCGTCGGCAATACATACCAGAAGGTGGCTTCGGCATGGGCGGCGATGCGTTCGCCGTCGCCGGTGTCGTTCCAGAGCCAGATGATGGCGAGGATGGAGACGAGCGGGAGCGAGACCACCAGCGCGCCGAAAGACGGATTGCGCTTCGCGATCTCGGACACGGCCATGATGATGACGCCGGAGAGGAGCGCCTTGACGATCGCATAGAGCATCGGCTCCTCCCCGGAATCTTGTGGCTTGTGTCAGGCCCGCGCGGCGAAGGCCGCGAGGCGCTTGTCGAGATAGGCGCCGGAAACGGCCGCCAGCGGTTCGAGGTGCTGGTCGAAGAAGTGGTTCGCGCCTTCGATCGTCGAGTGCTCGATGACGATGCCCTTCTGCGTCTTCAGCCTGTCGACGAGCTTCTGCACATCGGCGGCGGGCGCGACCTGGTCGGCGCTGCCGTTGACGATGAGACCCGAAGAGGGGCAGGGCGCGAGGAAGGTGAAGTCATACATGTTGGCCGGCGGGGCGACCGAGATGAAGCCCTCGATCTCGGGACGGCGCATCAGAACCTGCATGGCGATCCATGCGCCGAAGGAGAAGCCCGCGATCCAGCACTGCGAGGCGTCGGCGTTCTGTGCCTGAAGCCAGTCGAGCGCGGAAGCGGCGTCCGAAAGCTCACCGATCCCCGAATCGAAAGCGCCCTGGCTGCGGCCGACGCCGCGGAAATTGAAGCGGAGTACCGAGAAGCCGCGGTTCACGAAGCCCTGAAACAGGGTGTAGGTGACCGGGTTGTTCATGGTGCCGCCAAACTGCGGATGGGGGTGCAGCACCAGCGCAATCGGCGAATTCGACTTGCGGCTGTGGTGGTAACGCCCCTCGATGCGGCCGGCGGGACCGTTGAAAATGACTTCTGGCATTGCACTCTCGTCTCTTTTTTGCACGGCGCCGGCATTCCGGGGCCATTAACCTACCGCCCGCCTCGGAAATTTTCGAGATAGAAGGGCGGTTTTCTCTGGAAATCTGGTCCAGAGGTGGCTAAGTAGTTGACTGTGGCGCTCGGAAAAGCCGAAGCCCAGCCGCGCGCCTTTTCCGTCTGGCGCCCCGGATGCTGCCGAAAAAGGCGCATCGGCTTTCCGGCCAGGCTGAAAGGCGTTCGTTCTTTAACACAGGCAAGTGCCGGTTGCGCAAGGGTTTTAGGCCCCGGACTCTGATCTCGGGGCGGTTTCGAAAGGAGTAGGCCGTGAAGCTCACCACAAAAGGTCGTTATGCCGTGATGGCGATGGCGGATCTGGCCCGGTTCGGTTCCGGCAGGCCGGTGGCTCTGGCGGACATCGCGGAACGTCAGGAAATCTCCCTTTCCTATCTGGAGCAGCTTTTCGCCAAGCTGCGCCGCGGCGACCTGGTGAAAAGCGTGCGCGGGCCGGGCGGCGGCTACCTTCTGTCGCGCGATGCCGACGAAATCCGCATTTCCGACGTCATTCTGGCCGTGGACGAGCCGCTCAACGCAACGCGCTGCGAGGTAGGCTCCCCCAAGGGCTGCATGGGCAATTCCTCCAGCCGCTGCATCACGCACGATCTCTGGGCCGAATTGAGTCACCAGATTCATCTGTTTCTGGGCTCCGTATCGCTCGGCGACGTGATAAATGGCCGGGTAGCGACGACGCATCCGGGCGCCCGCGCGAGCGAGCAGCAGGCGATTTCCAACGCCGCCGACTGAACCGATTTTTGCGCCGACGCCCGAGGGTTCGAGCGAATGACGAAGAAACGCGCCTATTTGGACCACAATGCGACTGCCCCGGTGCGTGCCGAGGCGGCCGATGCGGTCCTGCGCGCGCTTTCGCTCACGGGCAATCCTTCCTCGGTTCATGCCGAAGGCCGAGCGGCGCGAAAGCTGCTCGAAGAGGCGCGGGCCTCTGTCGCAGCTCTGGTTCATGCAAAGCCTGCCGAGGTGGTCTTCACCAGTGGCGGCACCGAGGCAGCGAACCTCGCGCTTCATGTGGCCTCGACGGCGCTGGGCGTCGAACGCGTGATCGTTTCGGCCATCGAGCATGATTGCGTGCGGGTGGCGGCGAATGGTCTCGGCATTCCGGTCGAGGTGCTTTCCGTCGATGCGAATGGCGTCGCCGATCTCGGCGAACTGGCGCGGCGTCTGGCGGAACCGGGCAAGGCCCTTGTGGCCTTGATGTATGCGAATAACGAGACGGGCGTCATTCAGCCCGTCGCTGAAGCCGTTGCGCTGGCGAAAGGCGCAGGCGCTTTGGTGCTCACCGACACCATTCAGGCGTGGGGCCGGCTGCCGGTCGATTTTCCTGCGCTGGGCGCCGACATGATGACGGTCTCCGCGCACAAGCTGGGCGGGCCCCAGGGCGCGGGCGCACTGGTCATTCGCGAAGGCTTGCCCTTCGACGCGCTGATCCGCGGCGGCGGGCAGGAATTGCGCCGCCGTTCGGGCACGGAAAATGTGCCGGGCATAGCCGGGTTCGGTGCCGCAGCGCGGCTGGCCGCGCAGGAGATCGCTGAAATGCCGCGCGTGGCCGTGCTGCGCGACAGGCTTGAAGAGCTTTTGCGCGCGGCCGTGCCGGAGCTTCGTGTTTTCGGCGAGGGTGCGGCGAGGCTTGCCAATACGAGCCTCTTTTCCGCGCCGGGGCTCGACGCGGAAACGCTTCTGATGGCGCTCGACCTCGATGGCTTCGCCGTCAGCGCGGGTTCCGCCTGCTCATCGGGCAAGGTTGCGCGCTCGCATGTGCTTGCCGCCATGGGTGTTGAAGATACGCTGGCAAAGGGTGCAATCCGCGTGAGCCTCGGGCTCGGCAATACGGCAGAAGAGATCGAGCGCTTTGCTCTGTGCTGGTCCCGCGCGGCGAAGCGCGCGCGCGACAAGACAAGAAGTTCGAATTCGAGCGCGGCTATTTCCGCGCTCGAAGAAGTGGAGAGTTGATATGGCAGCGGTTCGCGAGACGGTTGAATCCGTCGATCAGGTCGCAGGCGAGAAATACAAGTACGGCTTCACGACGGACATCGAGTCCGAGCGCGCGCCTATCGGCCTGAGCGAAGATACGATCCGCTTCATCTCCGCCAAGAAAGAAGAGCCGGACTGGATGCTCCAGTGGCGTCTCGATGCCTATCGCCGCTGGCTCACCATGGAAGAGCCGAAATGGGCGAAGGTCTCCTATCCGCCGATCGACTTCCAGGACGCCTATTACTACGCAGCGCCCAAGCAGAAGGCGAAGCTGGAAAGCCTTGACGAGGTCGATCCGAAGCTCCTTGAAACCTACAAGAAGCTCGGCATTCCGCTTGTCGAACAGCAGATTCTTGCCGGTGTCGCGGTCGATGCCGTGTTCGACAGCGTGTCGGTCGCCACGACCTTCAAGACGAAGCTCGCCGAAGTGGGCGTGATCTTCTGCCCCTTCTCAGAGGCGGTGCGCGAGCATCCGGAACTGGTGAAGAAGTATCTGGGGTCGGTCGTTCCGTCATCGGATAATTTCTACGCGACGCTCAATTCGGCGGTCTTTTCCGACGGTTCCTTCGTCTATATCCCGCCGGGCGTTCGTTGCCCGATGGAGCTTTCGACCTATTTCCGCATCAACGAAAAGCAGACGGGCCAGTTCGAGCGGACGCTCATCATCGCGGACAAGGGCGCCTACGTGTCCTATCTCGAAGGCTGCACGGCGCCGCAGCGCGACGAGAACCAGCTTCACGCGGCCGTGGTCGAGCTCATCGCACTGGACGATGCCGAGATCAAATATTCGACGGTGCAGAACTGGTTCCCCGGCGACGAGAACGGAAAAGGCGGCATCTACAACTTCGTGACGAAGCGCGGCGATTGCCGTGGCGCGCGCTCGAAGATTTCCTGGACGCAGGTCGAGACGGGCTCCGCCGTCACCTGGAAATATCCGAGCTGCATCCTGCGCGGCGACGATTCACGCGGCGAGTTCTACTCGATCGCGATTTCGAACAATTACCAGCAGGTCGACAGTGGCACGAAGATGATCCATCTCGGCCGCAACACGTCGAGCCGCATCATCTCCAAGGGCATCGCGGCGGGCTTCTCATCCAATGCCTATCGCGGTCTGGTCAGCGTGCACAAGAAGGCGGAAAACGTCCGCAACTTCACGCAATGCGACAGCTTGCTGATCGGTTCGAAATGCTCGGCGCATACGGTTCCTTATATCGAGTCGAAAAATCCGACCGCGATTCTGGAGCATGAGGCGACGACCTCGAAGATCAGCGAGGAGCAGCTGTTTTATTGCCGTCAGCGCGGCGTGCCGGAGGAAGAGGCGGTGGCGCTCATCGTCAACGGGTTCTGCCGCGACGTGTTGCAGCAATTGCCCATGGAATTCGCCGTCGAGGCGCAGAAGCTCGTCGGCATCAGTCTGGAAGGAAGCGTCGGTTAGGCGTTTCCACCCGAAATTGCGGCGTCGCCTGCGGTCCTGCCGCGGTGGCGAATTGAAGAATTGAGAAGGCGTTTGAGAATGCTTGAGATCAAGAACCTGCATGCCAACGTGAATGGCAAGGAAATCCTCAAGGGCGTCGACCTCACGGTCGAGGCGGGGACCGTTCACGCCATCATGGGGCCGAACGGCTCGGGCAAATCGACGCTGTCCTATGTGTTGGCAGGTCGCGAAGGCTATGAGGTGACGCAAGGCTCCGTGACTTACAAGGGCCGCGATCTGCTTGCCATGAATGTGGACGAGCGCGCGGCGGCGGGCGTCTTCCTCGCCTTCCAGTATCCGATCGAGATTCCGGGCGTCACGACGATGACCTTCCTCAAGACGGCGCTCAACGCGCAGCGCAAGGCGCGCGGCGAGGATGAGCTCGACGCGCCGCGCTTCCTGAAGCTCGTGCGCGAGAAGTCAAAGCCACTTAACGTGTCCGACGACATGCTGAAGCGCGCGCTCAATGTCGGCTTTTCCGGCGGCGAGAAGAAGCGCGCCGAAATCCTTCAGATGGCGCTGCTCGAACCCTCGCTCGCGATCCTTGACGAGACGGACTCCGGCCTCGATATCGACGCGCTCAAGGTTGTGGCCGAAGGCGTTAACAGCCTGCGTTCGCCGGAGCGCGCCATGATCGTCATCACGCATTATCAGCGTCTTCTCGACTATATCGTGCCCGACGTCGTGCATGTCCTGTCGAAGGGCAGGATCGTGCGGACGGGCGGCAAGGAACTCGCTGGTGAGCTTGAACGCACCGGCTATGCCGAATTCGCGGCGTAAGGAAGCGAGATGACAGACGCAGCTCGCAACTTCATTGAGACCTATGAGCGGGAGCGCGCGGCGCTTCCGGGCGCGGGGCTCGCATGGCTTGCCGCAGGCCGGGCCGACGCATTGAAGGCCTTCGCGGAAGCGGGCCTTCCCCATCGCCGCCTCGAAGACTGGCGCTATACGGACCTCGCGCGCGCGCTTGAAAAGGCGGCCCTCTCTCCCGCCCCTCAGCCGCGTGGTGCAGTGACGCTGCCCGATGCCGCGGCGCGACCCAGCATCGCCGCCTTCCACGGTATCGACCGGCATGTCGCCGTCTTCGTCAATGGCAGGCTGCAAAGCGATCTCGCTTCGGAGCTGCCCCACGGCGTGACGCTCGTTCCGCTTGCCGAGGCTTTGGGCGAGCCATGGGCGCGGCCACTGGTGGAGACGAAAGTTGCCGCGCAGGCGGGCAATGTCATCGCGCTCAACACGGCGCTCATGCGCGACGGGCTGGGCCTTCATGTCGCGCAAGGTGTCAAGCTCGACAAGCCGCTGCATCTGATCTTTCTCGCCACGGATGACGGCGCATCGCATGTGCGTGTGCTCGTGCGGCTGGAAGAGGGCGCTGAGGCGACGATCTTCGAGACGCATGTGGATGCGGGCGCAAGGAGCTATTTCGTCGACCAGGTGACCGATGTTTCGCTCGCCAGCGGCGCGACGCTTGCCCATGTGAAAATCCAGGACGAGGGCGCCGAGGCCATTCACCTTGCAAGCCTGACGGCGGAGCTTGGCGCGGCGGCGAGGCTTTCGAGCTTCTCGCTCACGCTCGGCG
>JAJXZC010000816.1 GCA_021780275.1 Pseudomonadota bacterium | reverse complement strand
GGCAAGCGAAATGCGCGAGACCGAAATTTCGCTTGTGAGGCCGGGTGCCGGCGCGTCCGCCACGACGACCTGCGCCGCGTCGCCGGCATTGTTGAAAAGGTCGCCCAGCGTAACCGCATCGCCCGAAACGGTAATGTCCGAACGCAGTGCGGCGGCATCGGCGCGGGCGGCAAAGCCGGTCAACGCGACGGCGGCGGCAAGGATCAGAACGGAATGGCGCATGCTCGAAAACATCGCTGCTACCCTCACTTCAGGTTCGACGTGACCGACATCATCTCGTCGGCGGCGGTGATGACCTTTGAGTTCATCTCATAGGCGCGCTGCGCGGTGATGAGGCTCGAGATTTCCGTGACCGCATTGACGTTCGAGGTTTCGAGGAAGCCCTGCAGCAAGGTGCCGACGCCGGTGGACCCGGGCGTCGCCACGGAAGGCGAGCCGCTTGCTGCGGTTTCGAGGAAGAGGTTGTCGCCCTGTGGATCGAGGCCGGCATCGTTCGGGAAGGTTGCCAGTTCGAGCTGGCCTACCACCTGCGCCGACGTCTGGCCCGGCATCGTCGCCTGCACCTGACCGTCCTTGCTGATCGTGATGTCGGTCGCATTGCTCGGTACCGTGATACCGGGCTGCACCGTGTAGCCGTCCGAGGTGACGATCTGGCCGGTCGCGCTCAGCGAGAAATTGCCGGCACGCGTATAGGCGTCCTCTCCGCTCGGCAGCTGCACGCGGAAGAAGCCGCGGCCCTGGACCGCGACGTCGAGTTTGTTGCCCGTATTGTCCATGTCGCCCTGGTTCATGATGCGGTAGACCGAACCGGTCTTGACGCCGAGGCCGACCTGCACGCCCGAAGGAACGACCGTGCCGGTGTCGGACGAGTTCGTGCCGACGCGACGCAGGTTCTGGTAGAGCAGGTCCTGAAACTCGGCGCGCTGCTTCTTGAAACCCGTCGTGCTCATGTTGGCGATGTTGTTCGAGATCACCTCGACATTGAGCTGCTGGGCCATCATGCCTGTGGCGGCGATGCTGAGCGCTTGCATGGATCGGGTTCCTTGATCTTGTTAAGCGGGGCTTGCGGCTCAGGCCGCGGCTGCGATTTGCGAAATGGCCTGGCGACGCATGTCGTCCGCGGCCTCGATGAGCTTCTGCGCGCTTTCATAAGAGCGCTGGACGGTCATCATGTTGGTCATCTCGACGATGGGTTTCACGTTCGAGCCCTCGATCGAGCCCTGAACGATGCGCGCCGACTGCACGGGGGTTTCGGTCTGCGTCGTCGAGAGGAGGTTGTTCTCCTCGTTCTTCATATCCTGAAGATTGGCGAAGGTCGTGAGGCCAAGCTTGCCGCGCACCTGCTCGGAATTGGCGGTGCCGGGCCGGGAGGTCGTGATCGTGCCGTCGCGGGCGATGGTGATCTCGCCTTCGTCGGCGCTGAAGGTGATGGGCGAGCCCGCATCCGAAAGAACGGGGTTGCCTTCCTGGGTCACGAGCTGGCCCGAACCGTCGAGCTGGAAATGGCCGTCGCGCGTATAGCGCACGCCCTGCGGCGTCTGGATCTTGAAAAAGCCTTCGCCGCTGATCGCGACGTCGAGCGGATTGCCCGTCGTCTGCATGGCGCCGTCGGCGACATCGCGGAACTGGCCGTAGTCCTGAACGAAGGAGAGGTTCTTGTCGGGGCTCGCCTCGCTCGCGACCGGCATTACGAATTCGTCGAACAGCATGCTCGCGGACTTGTAGCCGTTGGTATTCATGTTCGCGATGTTGTTCGCGATCACGGACATCTGGCGCATCATGGCGCTCTGTCGCGACAGTCCGATGAGTATTGCGTTGTCCATGGCGGTTCCGAAGTCATGCCGTTGGTGAAGCTCGTCTGCTCATGTGCAGGGCGTGTGCCAGAAAAAAATCGGCGTGATTTCAGAGGCTTATGGATTTGGAGGCCTTCCGCGCCAAAGCCTCGTGGCAGGCTTTACCGGGCAGTTCTTGCCGGGAGGCATGCGGCGCCCCGCAACGCTTCATTAACTAAAATCAGCAAATATTCAGATGTGTGCAGGACATGGGCGGAATGCGTTCTCGCGTCGCCGACACACGTTGAATTGAACCGACCGCGTCGCCGGTGGGCAAGGGTGGGCATAGTCATGGCAGCAGCGATCGACGCTGATGCTTCAGGTGATGAAGCAGAAGTCGCCATCCCCGCGAAGCGCAAGCTGAGCGGGAAGGTTCTCGTCCTCTACATCGCCGTTCCGCTTGTCCTTCTCATCGGCGCGGGCGCGGGGGTCTATTTCTCCGGGCTGCTCGGTGGCGGCGAAAATGCGAAGCCTGTCCTTGCGGAGCCGGTTTTCTACGATCTGCCGGACTTTCTCGTGAATCTGAGCGGGCCTGCGCCTCAACACTTTCTGAAGATGAAAGTGTCGCTCCAGGTCACGGACAAGGAATCCGTAAAGCGTCTCGACGCGGAGCTTCCGCGCGTTCTTGACGGGTTCCAGACCTTTCTGCGCGAACTCAGGCCCGAAGACCTCGAAGGGTCTGCCGGCATGGCGCGGGTCAAGGAAGAACTTCTGCGGCGTATCACGCTTGCGATCCAGCCGCCGATCGTCAGCGACATTCTCTTCAAGGAAGTCATCGTTCAGTAGGGCTGTGGCCCCGCCGGGAAAAGTGTGATTCATGGCTGATATCGACGAGATTGATCAGGACGAAATGGCCGCCGCCATGGCCGCCATGTCGGACGATGAGGATGATGCGGCGGCGCAGCCGGAGTTCCGCGCTGCGCCCGAGCGTGTGCTCAATCAGGACGAGATCGACAGCCTGCTCGGTTTCGAGATCGAGAATGAAGACGCGAACGACAAATCGGGCATAAAGGCGATTATCAATTCCGCGCTTGTTTCCTATGAGCGCCTGCCCATGCTCGAAATCGTGTTCGACAGGCTGGTGCGCCTGATGACCACGAGCCTTCGCAATTTCACGTCCGACAATGTCGAGGTGAGCCTCGACAATATTTCGTCGATCCGCTTCGGCGATTATCTGAACTCCATTCCGCTGCCCGCCATCCTCGCCGTGTTCCGCGCGAAGGAGTGGGACAATTACGGCATGTTCACGGTCGACTCGAACCTCATCTATTCGATCGTCGACGTGCTGCTTGGCGGCCGCCGCGGCACCGCCGCCATGCGTATCGAGGGGCGGCCCTATACGACCATCGAGCTCAATCTCGTCCAGCGCATGATCGAAGTCGTGCTGCAGGATGCGAAGGCGGCCTTCGAGCCGCTCTCTCCGGTCAATCTCGAGCTCGATCGGATGGAAACCAACCCGCGCTTCGCCGCCATCGCGCGGCCGGCGAACGCCGCCATTCTGGTGAAGCTCCGCATCGACATGGAAGATCGCGGCGGCCGCATTGAAATGCTGCTTCCCTATGCGACGCTCGAACCGATCCGCGAGCTTCTGCTTCAGATGTTCATGGGCGAAAAGTTCGGCCGCGACTCGATCTGGGAAAGCCATCTCGCGACCGAACTCTGGTCGACCAAGGTTCCGCTCGAAGCGGTGCTCGACGAGCAGCAACTTTCGCTTCGCGACGTCATGAATTTCAAGGTCGGACAAACCCTCATGCTCAACAATGGGCCCGACGCGCTGGTCGAAATGCGCTGCGGCGGCGTGCCGCTGGCTTCCGGCCGCATCGGGCGCATGAGCAGCAATGTCGCCGTGCGTATCGAGCATGGCATCAAGAAGACCAACCGGACCGAGGCTATGGAGGCCGCGATGGCGGCGAGCCAGGCCGGTGGACCGAACGCCACGGGAGCGCGCCGATGAATTTCCTCGAGACCGGGTTGCCTTTCGATCTCTTGCTGGAGGGCATCGTCGCGATGCTTCTCGTTGCGACCATCGGCTATTGCGCCATGATCGATCGGCGCCTGCGCGCCATGCGTTCGGGGCAGGACGGATTGCGCGACCTGATCCGCGAGCTCTCGCTAGCGACCGAGCAGGCGGCGGACGCCATAGCGCGCCTGCGCGATGCCTCAAATGCCACGGGCCAGAAATTGAGCGAGCAGGTCACGCGGGGCAGGGGCCTTGCCGATGAACTCGCCTTCATGCTCGAAGCCGGCAATGACATCGCCAATCGTCTCGGCAACATCGACGCGCGCCGCGCGCCTGCG
The DNA here is from genome assembly GCA_021780275.1 of Pseudomonadota bacterium. Next base: position 2,238 of record JAJXZC010000816.1, on the reverse strand, counting down.
GGCATCGTGCCCAATCTGAAACCGGCTGCGGGGCCGCGTCAGGCGAACCCCGCGCCTTCGCGCGACACGGCGAGGGCGGCGCAGACCCAGGCGCAGCATCCGCTGCTCGATCTCCTGAAGCGGGCCCGCTGAGGTTTACCCCATGTTCAACCGTCTTCGTCTCCTGCCGACCGTGATGCTTTGCGCCGGGCTTCTGCTCGGGCTGAAGGTCGTCCATCTCGTCGGTGGGCTCGAAGGCCTGATTGCCATCTCGCCCGCCCGCGCCGCCGAACATGGCCCGGCGGATAAGCCGTCCGAAGGTGCGGAGAAGGGGCAGAAGCAGACCGCCGCGCCCGCGCAACAGGCGCAGGTGCCCTCCGATCCGGCCATGAGCCCCGCCGAGGTTGCCGTGCTCGGCAGCCTTTCCCAGCGCCGCGACGAGCTGGACAAGCGGGCCAAGGATCTGGAAATGCGCGAACAGCTTCTCACGGCTGCCGAAAAGCGTGTCGAGGACCGGATTACCGAGTTGAAGCAGATCGAAGCCAGCATCAAGGCTCGAATCGCCGACACCGACAAGGCGAATGAAGAGCGGCTTGCTGGCGTCGTGAAGATGTACGAGACGATGAAGCCGAAGGACGCTGCGCGGATTTTCGAGCGGCTCGACATGGGCGTTCTGGTCGATGTGACGAAGCGCATGGAGCCGCGCAGGCTCGCCGCCGTTCTCGCCGCCATGGACCCGGTGACCGCGCAGGAACTGACCGTGGAGCTCGCCACCGGCGACAAGCTGCCTGATGGCGTTGATGCTGCGCCTGCTGTCAAGGACATCAAACCATCGGCGGATGCGCCCGCCCGGACGCCCGCGCCACAGGCTAGCCTGCCCGCGACGCCCGTCATACCGGGCGCGGGCACCGACGCCCCCGCGGGCAAGCACGTTTGATTTGACACAAATCGGCAAGAACATGGCCGATTTAAGCGTCACTTAACTCCGCGCATCTATGTTTTGACCTCAGGCGCCTGGCCGCGCGATTTGTGACTCGGCCTGCGTAGAACCTGGCGGGCAAAGAATTGATCGAGGCCGGTTGGCATCATCTGAAGCGGCGTGGCGCGATGCGGAGCATTGCGGCAGCGCTGCTTCTTGCATGGGCTCTGGTCGCTGCCGCGCCTGCCGGCGCCGCGGTCAATGTCTCAGGCAATTTCATCGAAGCCGATGGCTATGGACGCATCGTCCTCACCTGGCCGGGTGGCGTGCCCGCCCATGTCGAGGCGGTCACCTCAGGTGTGCTGGTTGTCAAATTTGACCAGCCGTTCACGACCGATCTTTCCGAATTCATGCGTCAGATGCCGAATTATGTCGCCATGGCGCGGCAGGACGCGGACGGCAAGACGCTGCGCCTCGCGCTGAAGTTCGACTATTGGCTCAACGTCCAGCAGGCAGAAAATAGCCTCTATCTCGACCTATTGCCGAATTCATGGGCCGGGAAAGCACCGCCGCTGCCGGCCGAGGTGCTGGCGCATATCGCGGCCACCTCCGCCGCAAGGAAGAAGGCGGCCGAGGACGCAAAGCGGGTCAAGGATCTCGGCATCGTCGATCCCGGCGCCCCGGACCCGGCCTTGCGCGTTCGCGTCGCGCGTCACGATGGCATGACGAGGCTCGTTTTCGACTGGAACCAGCCGGTTCTCTATTCGGTCGTGCAGCAGGAGGGCGCGGCGACGGTCACGTTCGATCGCTCTGCAAAGGTTGCGCTTGCGCCGATCCGCGTCGACCCGCCGCCTTACCTCGAGACGATCAGCGCGCTGGAGCGGGATGGCCGGCTGTCTGTCTTTCTCAAGCTGAAGCCCGGCGTCGCCGTCACCGATTTCCGCGAAGACCTCGGCATAGTGCTCGATCTGAAGCCGAAGGCGGAGAGCGCATCGTCGGAGCCGGTCGCGGAAGAGCCGCATGCACCGGCCGACGAAAAGAAGTCTGCCTCCGTCGCGCCCGCACATGCGCCGAGGAGCATTGCGCCACCTGCCGCTGCTGCGCCGCCGGTGGAGGAAAAGCCCAAGGCCGCTGAAGTGGCGAAGCCCGAGCCGGAAGTTCCGATTGACGTCGCCGCGTCGGACGCGGCGGGGCAGGCCGCGCCGCTCAAGGTGAGCGCAACCGCGGTGGACGGGCGCACCGACATCGTCTTTCCCTGGTCCGTGCCCGCAGGCGCGGCCGTTTTCGTTCGCGCCGAAACGCTTTGGGTCGTGTTCGACCGGACGGCGCCGCTCGACCTG
>JAJXZC010000056.1:1483-6376 GCA_021780275.1 Pseudomonadota bacterium | reverse complement strand
AGGATACCGACATCCTTGCGCCCGGCACGGGCACGATCAGGCTTGAGCTCGGCGGGGCGCTCTTCGGCAGGACGATAGTGCGTTTCGTTATTGGCCATATGCGCCTCCCTCGATCCCGCAACGTCAGGCGGCGGCGGGGAGTTCCGCGCAGCTCAGTTCACTATGGCAGGCTTTGACGTAGGCGGAAGAACCCCTCCCAGGGGTCTTCGGTGAGATGTTGCAGCCGTTTATTGAAATTGCCGATGGTGAACTGGCTTGCGCTGACCACGCTATCGAGTTCATCCCAGGTCAGCGGCGTCGATACGGCCGCCTGGGGCCGCGCTCGCGTTGAATAAGCCGCGACAGCCGTCGCGCCGCGGGCATTGCGGAGATAATCGATATAGATCCGCCCGGCGCGCTGCGTCTTCGTGACCGTCGCCGTATAACGATGCGGCGCGGCGCGCGCCATAGCCTCGGCCACGCCATGGCAAAAGTCTTTAACCTCAATCCAAGTCGCGCCACGCTTCAAGGGCGCCACGACATGCAGCCCCTTGCCACCCGTCGTCTTGACGAAACTCTTGAGTTTCGCCGCGCTCAGACGCGCGCGCACGTCGCGCGCCGCCATGACGATGGCGCTGAAGTCTACGCCTTCACCCGGATCAAGATCGAAGATCAGACGGTCCGGATGGTCGAGGTCGTCGGTTCGCGCGCCCCAAGGATGAATTTCAAGTGCCGCCGATTGCACGAGCGCGGCGAGGCCATCGAAGGAATCGATACCGAGGATCGGCTGCTTTTCATGTGGATCGTGAATTTTGAGGATATGCTCGTCGAGCCCCGCCCAAGGATGCTTTTGGAAGAAGCCGCCTTGCGCGATGCCGTTTGGACACCGCAACAAGACCAGCGGCCGGCCGATCAGATGTTTCTCGATCCACGGCCAGACCATGGCGTAATAATCGACAAGCCCTTGCTTGGTGACGCCGACGTCGGGCCAGAACACCCGATCGCGGTGCGTGAGCGTGATAGAGGCTGTAGGCGTATCGTTCTCCTTAGGCATAGCCGCCGCCCTTTCGCGGACGATGTCTTTGGGATTTTTGTCTTCCCGCAGACCTTTGAAAGAAGCCTGCCGTAGATTGGCGTCCGCCGTCCAGCCGCGAAACTCGATCTCGGCGACTTTATCAGGCTTGATCCAGACGACATTGCGCCGCGCCTCGGTCGAAAGCGGTCCATCGAAGGCGGGCTTCACAATGCGTTCGCGCGATAGTTCGGCAAAAAGCGCCGTGGCCATCTGATTGGAGAAGCCGGTGCCGACGCGCCCGGCGTGGAGGAGCTTGCCTTTTTCGTAATAGCCGAGGACGAGCGACCCGATCGTCTTATGCGCCGTCGTCGAGGGCACGAAGCCGCCTATGACGAACTCCTGCCGGTTTGCGCATTTCGTCTTTTGCCATTCGGTCGTGCGCTTCGAGATATAGGGACTATTGCGCTTTTTGGAGACGATGCCTTCGGCGCCGAGGCGGCAGACATGCTGCAGCATCAGATCGCCCTTCTCGTCAAAATGCTCGCTGAAGCGGAGGACGCCGCCCGTCTTTGCCTTGAGGAGCGCGGCGAGCGCGTCCTTGCGTTCCACAAGCGGCACTTGGACGAGATCGTAGCCGTCGATGTGAAGCAGATCGAAGGCATAATAGACCATACGGCTCGAATCGCCCGCGCTCAGCGCATTTTGAAGCGCTGAAAAATCCGAGACGCCATTTTTCTCTTCGACAATGATCTCGCCGTCGATCGTACAATCAGCAACCGGTAAGTCGGCAGCGGCGGCGGCAATCGCCGGAAAGCGGTCCGTCCAGTCGAGGCCCGTGCGCGTACGCAGCTTTGCCTTGCCGCTCTTTACCACCGCTTCGATCCTGTAGCCGTCGAATTTCACCTCATGCAGCCATTGCGCGCCGACCGGCGGGGCAGCAACCAGGGTCGGCAACATAGGCGCGACGAAATCCGGCTGGGCTTTTCGCTTCGCCCCTCGCGGCGGTTTGAAGGCAAAAGCGGCAGGTCTCTTCGTCCGCGGTGCGGGCCGCCTCTTCGCCGCGGGCGGATCGGATTTAACGACGCTGTCAAGAGGCGCTAAGGCTCGCGCGCGCGGCGAACCCGGCGTCTCGATGCGTGGCTGCGCAGCTTTGCCCGAGGTCCAGCGGCGGCTCTTCTTGTCTCCGGCAATGTCCTCGATCGAGCGCCCCGTCAAAACCGAATCGGGAGCCTCTGTCAAAATATCCGAATCCTTCGGCCGGCGCGCCTCTTCATCGTCGCCTTTGATCAGAAGCCAGTTCTCGCGCTTTTCGCCGGGCCGGGCATGCATGCGAACGAGGTGCCAGCGCCCTTTCAACTTTTCGCCATGCAGGGTGAAATCGAGATGGCCCTTGGCATAGCTGGCCTGCGGATCGCCGTCCGGGGTCCAAGTGCCGCGATCCCAGACGAGCACTGTGCCGGCGCCATATTGCCCTTCCGGAATCGTGCCCTCGAACGATCCATAATCAAGCGGATGATCCTCGACGTGAACAGCGAGGCGTTTCTCACCCGGCACGAGGCTCGGTCCGCGTGTCACCGCCCAGCTTTTGAGAACGCCGTCGAGTTCGAGTCGGAAATCATAATGGAGGCGCGTTGCGTCGTGCTTTTGCACAACGAACGCATTGCTCGACTTACGGCCTCGGCCTTTGACGCCGCGCGGCTCGGAGGTAACGCCGAAATTGCGCTTCTTGCGATAGGCTTCGAGCGCCACGGGAGCCTCGTTCAGATGAAGATCGCGCTGGTTTATCCAGCTCGCTACGCACGCTTTCAAATGCGCTCTAACTTGCCCTTTTAACGCGCCTCTTCGTTGACGCTGCCCGCGACGGCGCGGCTTTTTTTGCCGCCTGCGTCTTGGAGGGAGCCTTGCGCGGCGCTGTTGAACCTCGCCGCGATTCGGCATCGACGCTACGGCGCAGCGCATCCATAAGATTGATGACATTGCTCGGCGCCTTCGGCTGCGGCGCGGCCGGCATAGGCTTGCCGGCACGCTTGGCCCGGATCAAAGCGACGAGCGCATCCTGATAGCGGTCCTCGAATTTCGTCGGATCGAACTTGCCGCGCTTCGTATCGATAATGTGTGCGGCGAGGTCGAGCATCTCCTTCGAGAGCTTGAGATCCGGGATCGATTCGAAATAGGGTTTCTCGTCGCGCACTTCGTATTTGTAATGCAGCGTCGTGGCGAGGAGGCCGTTATCGCGCGCTTCGATCATGACGATTCGTTCGCGGCCAGCGAGGACGACTCGCGCCAGTCCCACCATATTGCTCTTGCGCATCGCATCGCGAATCACCACGAAAGGCTCGTTTGCCACTTTGTCGTCCGGCGCAAGATAATAGCTGCCGTCGAGATAGACTTCGTCAATCTCCTCGCGCGGCACGAACGTTTCGATATCGATGGTATGCGTGCTCTCCATCGCCTGTTCGGCGATCTCGCTTTCTTCGAGCGTGATGTAATCGTTCTTGCCGATCTCGTAACCGCGAACCATTTCGTCGCGTTCGACGATCTCACCCGTGACCGAATCGACATATTGCAGTCGCAATCGATGACCGGTCTCGCGATTGATGAGATGGAAGGAAATGCGTTCCGTCCGGCTAACAGCAGGGAAAAGCGCGACGGGACAGGAAACCAGCGAAAGCTTCAGATAACCTTTCCAATTTGCACGCGGTGCCACAGCTTCGACCCTCAACTGGCCGGGAGGCGGCAGGGCCGCTCCCGGTTACGCCCCACGCGACGCATTACACCACACAAGCTCAAGCAATGCCACGCAGATTTAGGGGCGCCCAGCGCCCATCCAGCGTAACTCGGGCGCCACCGAAATGTTCCTGCTTGGCGAGGCCAGGCTTCGGCCGTTGGTCGCCCGTGCGCTTCGCCGCCGCCGGTTGAGCCATCTCGCACACATCATGCGAAGGCTTGCCATCGCTGCTGTGATCCGGGTGCAGAAACGCTTCCCTTTCGCTCAAAACGCTGCGCTGCGACAGCGGCTGTGGCTTCCGCATTAAACGGGTTCGTCCATGGGCTTTCTCCTCATCTGATGAGCTTGCCAACGTCGACTGTCATTCACGGTTCCGAATTTAGAAGCCACACGCATGAGCCGCGGAAACGGCTCTCAGTCGATGCCGTGCTGTGCCAAGAACAAAAGCTGCAGATGCGATTCGTTTGGAATGATGTTAATCATCGGTGTGGTGGAGCACACCACTGCCGGCGGCCTGCCAATGAGGAGGTCGCGTCCAACCAACTCATGAGGACTTGCCTTGTCTGGCGAACATCTCCTGATCATTCTCGTTGTCGGTGTCGTTGCGGGCTGGCTTGCCGGGCAGATCCTGCGCGGCACCGGCTTCGGCCTCGTCGCGGATCTCTGCATCGGCATCATCGGCGCATTCATCGGCAATTGGCTCTTGCCGCGACTCGGTATCCATTTCGGCGCCCATCTGCTCGGTCAGATCATCTCGGCAACGATCGGGGCGATCGTCCTTCTGCTGATCCTGGGCTTGTTCCGGCGGCGCCGTTGAAATAGATTGGCCTGATCCGTTCTCAGCCGCGGCGCATCAAAGCGTCGCGGCTTTTAATTGCGCGGGCGAAGCGGCCACCTGCGGAGGCGATACATGCCCGACTTTTTCCAATCGGCCTTCGTCACACTTCTCGTCACCTTGGACCCGCCAGGCCTCGCCCCAATTTTCATCGCCTTGACCTTGGGCATGACCAAGGACGAGAAGCATGAAGTGGCGATCCGCGCGTCGATCATCGCCTTTACGATTCTTCTTGTCTTCGCGCTCGGCGGCACGGCTGTTATGGCGGCGCTGGGTATTTCGCTTCCCGCATTCCGCATCGCCGGCGGTCTCCTGCTTTTTTACACTGCCTTCCAA
>JAJXZC010000056.1:0-1473 GCA_021780275.1 Pseudomonadota bacterium | reverse complement strand
TCAGCGAAAAAAGGAGCTTGCCGCCGATGCAGTGACTATTGATCATATCGACAATCTCGCCGCCTTTCCGCTCGCCATACCTTTAATGAGCGGCCCCGGCTCGATCACTGCGGTCATCCTGCTGGCGGAGCGCGCCGGCGGCAATTGGAAGGAACAGGCCGGCCTCATTCTGGTCGTCGCCATCATCGTCCTGCTTTGCTATATCGTGTTCCGGCTTTCGGAACGCGTTTCCCGGCTCTTCGGCACTACGGGTACGCTGGTTCTCGGCCGTATGCTCGGCGTCGTGCTCGCGGCGCTTGCGGCACAATTCGTCATCGACGGCATCCGCGCCGTCAACGGGTAAAGCTCAGCCGCCGATGGTGAGCTGGCCGAGCCAGTTGCGATAAAAGCCGGCGGCGGAAGCCCGCCAAGTCTTGTCAGGACGCACGGTGTCGAGCAGGCTTGCGAGTTCGCGGTGCGGGTGCGGGCTTTTGCCCGCCGCCGCGCGCTCGGCAAAGACGGCGAGATGCTTTTCGATGAGCGGATCGAAATAATCCTCGGGAATTGCCGGAAAGTTCGGCCGCTCGCCACGGAGAAACCGCGTCACGTCGCGGCGATATTCGCGCAAAAGCGATTCCGCATCATATTCCGGATGCCCCTGGAGGAAGACGAAGAGGCTTTCTTGCCGCTTGACGAAAATGTCAGCCCCGATGCGCGGCGAAGCGGTCAGAATTTCGTAGCCGCAGGCAGCCAGTGCCGTGGTCTCGAGATCGTTGAGGCGTGAATGCGGAACGCGCAGGTCCGGGCCAAGGCCTCGCGTGAGCGGATCATCGGTCAACACCGCGCAATCGAAGACGCCGGAATATTTCTGCCCGACCGGGACACGCCTAATTCCGTCGAGGTGCAACGCCGCTGCATGCGCGGCGAGGCAGGAAAAAATCGTCGAGCGCGTATTGCGCGCCGCCCAATCGATAATCCGCGCGAGGCTCGGCCAATAGGGCTCGTCCTGGAGCGACGCCGCCTTCGGCTCGCAGCCGGTGATGATGAGGCCGTGAAGCCTGCCGCGCATAAGCGTCTCGACGTCGCCGTAGTGCATGCCGATATGCTCGGCCGCCCCCTCGCCGCGCGCAATTTCCGCGAGAGCGAAAAAGCGCAGGCGCACCGGCATGTCGAGGGCCGCTTGTCCGATCAAATCCTTGAATTGCCGCTCCGTCGCCGCCAGAGTCGCATCCGGCATATTGTTGACGATACCGATTTCGAGGTACTCCGCCGCGCCGCGGCCGCCATGCAAAGGCGCGCCGCTTGCGCCCTTCACCAGCGCTTCCTCCGCTTCTTTCTGCATCTGATCGGTCACTCGGTCGCCTCGTTGCCATTGCGCTTGACCGCAGCCGCCAAAGCCTGATCGAGGTCCTCGATAATATCGCTCGCATGTTCAATGCCGACGCTGATGCGGATCATCTCCGGCTTGACGCCTGCCTTTTGCTGTTCCCCGGC
>JAJXZC010000664.1 GCA_021780275.1 Pseudomonadota bacterium | reverse complement strand
TGATGGCGCCCAACAATCCGCGCGTGCTGTTCGCCGGCCTGTGGCAAGCGCGCCGTTATCCCTGGACGCTGGACGACGGCGGCCCGGGCAGCGGGATTTACCGCTCGACCGACGGCGGCGACACGTGGACGAAGCTGGCTAAGGGACTGCCCGAGGGCCCGCTCGGCCGCATCGCGCTGGCCGTCGCGCCCACCAATCCCGATCACGTCTATGCGCTCGTCGAGGCGAAACACGGGCTGCTCTGGCAGTCGCTCAATATGGGCGATTCCTGGACCGCCGTGAGCGACAATCACGCGCTCGACGTTCGCCCGTTCTATTTCTCGCGCCTTTTCGTCGCGCCGAACGATCAGGAAAAGCTCTACTTCCTGTCGTTCCAGCTGATGGAATCGGATAACGGCGGGCGCACCGCGCACGTCATCGACCGCGGCGTCCACGTCGACCACCACGCCTTCTGGGTCGATCCCACCAATCCCGAGCGCATTATTCAGGGCAATGACGGCGGCGCGTACGACACGATGGACGGCGGCAAACACTGGCGCTTCCTCGACGGCATGCCGCTCGAAGAGATGTACATGGTGAGCGTCAGCTCCAACTATCCCTACACGCTCTGCGCCGGCTTGCAGGATAACAACGCATGGTGCGGCAACCAGCAGGAAGGTTGGTACACCGTGGCGGGCGGCGACGGCCAATACGCCATCCCCGCGCCGAGCAATCCCAAGATCATCTATACCGATTCACAGGACGGCTTCGTCTCCCGGCTCAACCTGGCCAAGCGCAACCGCTGGATGATTCGGCCCTACATGGCGGGCGTCGAGGAGGAATCGCCGGCGAAGCTGAAATACCGCTTCAACTGGACTTCGCCACTCGCCGTTTCGCCGACCGACGCGAACGAAGTTTACCTCGGCGGCAACGTGCTGTTCCGTTCGATGGACGGCGGCAAAACCTGGTCGGCGATCAGCCCCGATCTCACCCGCAACGACAAATCGAAGCAGGTGAATTCCGGCGGCCCGATCAATCTCGATTTGAGCGGCGCGGAAACCTACGACACGATCATGTCCATCACCATCGCGCCGTCGAATCCGAACGTCATCTGGGTGGGCAGCGACGACGGCATGGTCCACGTGACGAAAGACGGCGGCAAAACCTGGACGGACGTCACCGCCAATATCACCGGCGCCCCCGAATGGGCTCGCGTCTATCAACTCGGCGTTTCGCCCTTCGATCCCGGCACCGCCTACGCCAGTTTCGACGCGCACATGCTCGACAACAATCATCCCTACGTCTTCCGCACGCGCGACTACGGCAAGACCTGGCAGAAGATCGTCACCGGCCTGCCCGACGAGCCCGTCGAAGTCGTTCGCGAAGATCCGAACCAGCGCGGCCTGCTCGTCCTCGGTAACGAAACCGGCCTCTACTACTCCACCAACGACGGCGACCAGTGGCAGAAATTCCCGGTCAAATTCCCCGTCGTTCCCGTTTGGGATCTGACGTTCGCCAAGGCCGAGCACGATCTCGCGATCGCGACGCACGGCCGCGGCTTCTTCGTCCTGAACGACATTCGTCCGATCGAGGAGATGACGTCGGAAGTTGCGTCCTCGAACCTCCATCTCTTCCAGATCAATAATGCGATGCTCGTGAACAATTTCTTCGGCGGCATGCGGGGCCAGCAGAGCGACACCTATCACGTTCCGCCCGCTCCGGAAGGCGCGATCATCGACTACTTCGTGAAGACCGCGATCAAGGGCCCGCATGGCCCCGGCGGTCCGGGTGGGCCCGGCGAGCACGGTGGAATGATGATGGGAGCCGGTCCGCAACATGGGCCAGTGAAGATCGTCATCACCGACGCCGCCGGCGAGACCGTCGCCACGCACTACGGCGCGGCCGACGCGGGTATCAACCGCTTCGTCTGGAACCTGCGCTACCAGGCGCCGGTTCGCTATCGTGGCGCGCCCGCTCCGCGGCGTCCGGGCGGCGCTGCCGCTTTCTTCTTCGGCGGCGGCGGACCGCTCGTGGCTCCCGGCACCTACAAGGTCACCGTTTCGGTTGGCGACCAGACGCAAACGCAAGCCGTGGACGTCATCAAGGACCCGACCGCGACGGTCGTTCCCGGCGCCTTCGCCGCGGAAGTCGCCTACGGTCTCGAAGCGCGCGACATGATGAGTTCGCTCGATGAAACGCTCAATCACATCGACGAACTCGATCATCAAATCGCCGGCTTCGCCTCCGACGTCCGACCCTCCGAAGGCCAGGATCCCAATCCGCACTACAAGGATCTGCTGGCCGCCGGCCGGTCGCTCCACATGGCGCTCTTCAAACTGAAAAACGAGCTGTACAACACGAAGGTGCAGCGCGGCGCGCCCGAGGACGACATCCACTTCCTCGCCGATTTGCACAGCGACGTGCAGGGCCTGCTCCGCGGCGGTTCCATCGGTTACGGTGAGCCGCCAACCCCTCAGGCAAAGGCGCGCATGGCGACGGTCCGCCAGGAACTCTCGGAAAAACTGGCGGATTTCGACCAGATCGTGAAAACGCAGGTCAAAAACTACAACCACATGGCGGAAAAAACTGGCGCGCCGCAACTCTTCGCCGGCGAACCCATCACCCTCCCCGCCACCAAAACCGCCGCCCGGCGCTAGCCGCCCGGCACAACAGCGGTCCGAGCATTAAAAAAGCGGCGCAGGCAAATCGTCGCCTGAGCAGCTTTACTTTTTTTTCCCGCGGCGCCAGCCGCACAAAGGACGGCATGAAGCCCCCAGCTCCAGGCGGACCGGTCAGTGGAATGAATCGGAATTCCACGGGCCGGAGCTTTGTTCCGCGCCGCTGCCGCCATCATTTTCGGAGAGCTGGCTGTGGCGTCCGCTCGATCCGCGCGTGCAGTGCATGCAGGGATTGAAGGAATAGGTGAACTTGACGAGAAACTCATTCTGATTGAGCGAAGTGGAATTCCCCTCGACAGACGCGAAGCGCGGGCCGGCCGTATAGATCAAGTAAAGATTGCTGTCGGGCCGGTAATGCCAGCGAAGCAGGACGTTCGCGCTGGCGGCCTGCGTGTGCGCCGTGTCCATCTGCAACAGCGAAGAGACGCTGAAAAACCGGGAGAATGCGTAGTTGATCGACGTGCCACCGAGCGCGACGGAAAAATTCCCCGCCGGCAATTGGAACCGATTCCACTGCTGATTCAAACCAAAAGACCAGTGCTCATCCGCGCGGTAATTGACGCTCGCCCCGGTCTGGTTCAGGTTCCCGTCGAAATATCCGCCGAACGCCTCGCTCACGTTCCAGGTGACCGGGCTGTCCTGCGGCGAAACGTACATCACCTTGTGGCGCATCCATCGATACAGTCCCGGCTGGATGGCGATGTTCTTGTAGAGGTCGAAGGCGCTGGTGATCTGCTGATCGGTCGCGCTCGCCAGATTCACGCCGAACATCGAGCCGTTGTTGAAGCGCAGCTGAAACGTTCCGCCCCAATTCTCGGTTTCAAGGGCGCCGGCGGTGGTCGCGTCGTGCTCGAACGAGCCGCCGAAATCCATCTCGCGCACCCCGGGAATATTCGGGCGCGGCCGGAGCGTCGTCGCGATGAAATTGCAGATGCAGTCGGTGCGGCCGATGAATCCCACTTCCGGATTGAAATTCACTCCCACGCGCCGCGTGTCGGCCATCACGTTGAGCCAGTCGTTCTGATATTGCACGCCGCCGCCGGCGTCGGCATTGTTTCCCGAAAGCCCGGGCGAGTTCGTCGCCGCGGCAAATCCCGTGACGGCGATATTCCTATGAAACACCAGGCGCGTATCCACGCCGCCGGATTGATTGTAGGGATCGCTCGTGCTGCCCGAGCGTTTGTCGATGCCCATCACGCCGATGTACGACGCGCCGAAAAGTGCTCGCTTCACGCGCACGACGCTGAAATTCGCCGAGGGATCGGGCCCTTCGGCGCGCGTTTCCACGTCCATCGCGCCGAAATCGAAACCGTCGAGCGAGCCGGTGATTTTCGCGCCGCCGTTGATCGGCACTTCGTCGCCGGTATTCGCGTCGATGCCGATCTGCCGGCTGAAGAAGAGCCGGTCGTTCCCGAAATTCATCGGAAAATCGAACACGCCCGCGTTTTCGAGAAAGAATTGGCGCCGCTCGGGGAAAAAGAGCGGGTAGGGGCTCAGGCTGAACTGCGATGAATCGACGCCGGCCGTGGCGAAGTCGGTGTTCGCGGTGAAATTCGCAACCACGTTCGAGCGCAAGCCGAGCATCATGTCCACGCCGCCCGTGTCGCGCGCGTTCATGCCCGGATGGCCCAACGTGCTCCCGGTGGCGCCGGCCGGCAGATGCCGGAATCCGGCGAGCACGTATGGCTTCACGACGAGCAGCCGGCCGCCGTTGATGCCATGCAGGCCGGCGAGTTTGCCTTCCTCGCTGATCTTGTGCACGCCGTATTCGCGCCGCCAGGCCGACCACATATCCTCTTCATTCTTGCGGCGAATGAAGCGCATGAAATTCACGCCCCAATCCGCGCGGCCCGACCGGTCCAGATTCAGCGTGAAAAACGGGATGCCGATCGTCGCGGTCCAGCCGCGCGGCGTGATGCGCGCCGAGGAGGTCCAGATGCCGTTCCAGCCGGTGTCGGTGTGGCTCTCGTCGACGATCAGGCCGTCGCGGCGCGTGCCCAGCGGATTGAATTCGAAGGCATAAGCGTCGCGCCGGCTTTCGGTGGGATCGATGTTTATTTCGAAATAATCGTCGAGGCCGAGCCAGGAATCGCGCTGGAGATCGGTGGCCACGATGCCGCGCGGATCGTCGTCGTGGCAGAAGATTCCGAAATAGATCTCTTTTTTCGTGTAAAGAATGCGGACGGAGGTTTTTTCGGTGGGACGATCGCCTTCGTCCGGTTCCCGCTCGCGAAAATCGGTGATCGCTTTCGCCCGCTGCCACAGCGGATCGTCAAGCGTGCCGTCGAGCCGCGGCGGGCGGCTGACGCGCACCGCATAGGCTTCCGGAGGGCCAGCCACTTCCTCTTGCCGCCGCGCCGCGCGCGCCGTCGTCGCCGCGCCCAATGCGCACAGGAGCACCCAGAGAACGGCGCCACGTCGGGTTGTGCCGAGAATTTTCATGCGTTATGCGCACCGCCGTCTCGCGAGGGCGACTCATTTGTGTACAAGACGGGAATGATTTAGGCAAGCGATTGTTGGCGAAATCGGTTTCTCAACACGCCGAGCTAAAGCCCCATTGAATCTGCGAACCCTCTGTCGCGGCTGAAGCCGCGACCCCCGAAGCCCAATTCCCTTTTTCGCAAGCTGCTAGCCAGGATTTCTCACAAACGGTCCGCCCGATGACGAAAGACACGCGGCCGCCCTGGCCGTTCTGAGCCTGTGTAGCGCCGCCCGGAATTTATCCCGATTCATCGGAAGGGCGGCATCTTGCTGAGCCAGCGAGAAACGATGGTGGGCTGAAGCCCGCCGCTACATAACCATACTCGATCTTCACACAGGTTCCTCTTGAGAAATCCGGGCCAGAGTCCTCGGCCCCGAATCCAATTCCATTTTCCGTGGCTGCTAGAGTCCCCGGCCCCAGATGAATTGGTAACCGACGGTGAACACGTTGAATTTCGCGCCGACCGTGGCGTACACCCATCTTGCGTAGGCGAATTTCAGGGTTTGGCGTCTTCCGATCGGGCCAGCGGCGGTGAGTCCGATGCGTGAACCGCGCCGCAAGTCGAAATTGTGTGTCGACCCAACTGTGGTTTGGCCGCCGTCGTAGAAGTTCCCGTCCGCGCTGAACCACAAGCGGGGACGCACGGTATAAACCGCATGAAACTGTACGGTAACGATGGGATCCTGAGTTCGCGTGGTTCCCAGAAAATCGTGATTGGCGGTGTAGAACCAGGCTCCCGTGTCCGCCTCCAGTATCCATTTCTCGTGAATGCCCTGGGAAAAACCGATCTCCGGCTTGAATGCCCAACGATTCGAACCAAGATTGATCAGCGTGTTCCCGTCATACTGACCCAGCGGCGCAACCACGGTGAGGCTCGCGCCCAGGTTGCTCCTTTGGCGGTACTTCGAAAATTGCTTAACATCCATCGCCGGAGCGCCATAAAGATTCATGGCGAAACGTATCACCGGATCCCGCAGGCCGGAGCGGTGGAACGTCCGGAAATTGCCGAAGAAAGTTCCCTCGACTGTGCCGTCCACATACGGAACAACCGCGCCGATGTTGGCGGACCGTCCGAAAAAATCGAGCGACCGAAAATATCCGAGCGTCAGAACGTTAAAGTGGACATTGACATCATCAATTTGAGCGGAAGGATCGACTTCCACATCCCCGCTGGGGTAGCTGTAGGAAATCAACGCAAAGTTAACGCCCACGGGAGAGACGGAATAGGCCCTCGGTTCCAACTCCTGACCGTGCAGGGGACTGGCGACACCGACCACAAATACG
>JAJXZC010000504.1 GCA_021780275.1 Pseudomonadota bacterium | reverse complement strand
TTACGAGCATTCCTTCCTCGCCGACCAGATGGGCATCGAGCTCGTCGAGGGACCGGATCTCTATGTGAAGGACGATATCGTCTATATGCGCACGACGCAGGGACCGAAGCGCGTCGACGTCATCTATCGGCGCGTCGACGACGAGTTCCTCGATCCGCTCGCCTTCCGCCCGGACACGGTGCTTGGTGTTGCAGGACTGATGAGCGCCTACCGCGCGGGTAATATCAATCTTGCCAACGCGGTGGGTGCCGGCATCGCCGACGACAAGTCGACATATACCTACGTGCCGAAGATGATCGAGTTCTATCTCGGCGAAACGCCCATTCTCAAGAATGTGCCGACCTATCGCTGCGGGGAGCGCGACGATCTTCTTTATGTGCTGGAGCGGATCGACCAGCTCGTGGTGAAGGAAGTTCACGGCTCGGGCGGCTACGGCATGCTTGTCGGCCCCAAGGCGACGCGCGCCGAGCGCGAGGCTTTCGCCGCTCGCGTGAAGGCGTCGCCGGAGAAGTATATCGCGCAGCCCACGCTGGCGCTTTCGACATGCCCCACTTTCGTCGATCAGGGTATCGCGCCGCGGCATGTCGACCTCAGGCCCTTCGTGCTTGCGGGCAAGGAAATATGCGTTGTGCCGGGCGGGCTCACCCGCGTTGCGCTGCGCGAGGGATCTCTCGTCGTCAATTCAAGTCAGGGCGGAGGCACCAAGGATACCTGGGTGCTGAAGGACTGAGGACATGTTCCGATCGGGTGTAACGCGATGCTGAGCCGTACCGCCGACAGTCTCTACTGGATCGCACGCTACATGGAGCGTGCGGAAAATCTCGCGCGCATCCTTCAGGTCACGGACCGGCTGTCGCTCATGCCTTCAAGCGCGGAAACCTCCGGCAGCGAGTGGCACTCGACCATCATCGTGTCCGATTGCGAGGAAGGCTTCTATCGCAAGTATAATGACGCGACGCCCGAGCATGTGATTTCCTATCTCGCCTTCGACGAGGACAATCCGTCGAGCATCCGCTGCTGCATCGAGACGGCGCGGCGCAATGCCCGCGCGATCCGCACGGCGCTCACGACCGAGCAGTGGGAAACGCTCAACTCCACATGGCTTGAGCTGCCCAAATGGAGCGAGGCGCGGGTCCGCGGCAGCGGGCTTCATCGGTTCCTCGACTGGGTCAAGGATCGCTCTCTGCTCTTTCATGGCGGCACGGTTGCGACCATGCTTCGCTGCGACAGCTATCATTTCATGCAGCTCGGAACTTTCGTCGAGCGTGGCGACAACACGGCGCGCATTCTCGATGTGAAATATCACCTGCTTTTGCCCGAGCATGCCGAAGTCGGCGGCGGCATCGACTATTATCAATGGGCGTCGATCCTGCGAGCCGTTTCGGGCTATCGCAGCTATCACGTTCTCTACAAGGAGGGCATCCGCCCCTGGCACATCGCTGAATTCCTCATCATGCGCGAGCAGATGCCGCGGTCACTCGTCAGCTGCACAGCGAAGATCAAGGATTGCCTCGACGCGCTGGGCGAGGAGTATGGCCAAAGGCACGATTGCCATCGCATGGCGGGCAAGGTCTACTCGCAGTTGCGCTTCGGGCGTGTGGACGATGTCTTCCGCCAGGGGCTCCATGAATTTCTCACGCAATATGTCGAGCAGAACAACCGTCTCGGATCCGAGATCAACCGAAGCTACCTGATGTGAAGTTTCGAATGCGCATCCATATCAATCACGAGACTGTCTACCGATACGCGGAGCCAGCCTCCTATGCGATCCAGGCGCTGCGCCTGAAGCCGCTCGACAATGCGACGCAGACGATCCTGAGCTGGCGTCTGCAAGTGCCGGCGCAGGCGAGCCTCACCGAGGCGCGCGATGTTTACGGCAATGTCCTCCAGATGCTTTATGTCGAACGCCCGCATCAGGAGATTGCGATCCGTGTGACGGCGGAGGTCGAGACGCTGGACCGCAGCGGCGTCGTCAACGCGCATGAGCCCTTTTCGCCGCGCTTCTATCTGCGCCGCACCGATCTCACCGATGCCGACGGGGCGATCGTCGCTCTTGCCGAACGGGCCCGTTCGGCTTCCGACCTCTCGCCACTCGACCTCGCGCACCGGTTGATGGAGACGGTGCGCGACGCGCTCGATTATCACATCGGCAATACGGATGCGCAGACGACGGCGGCTGAAGCGCTCGCCAAGGGCTCCGGCGTCTGTCAGGACCACGCGCATGTCTTCATTTCGGCGGCGCGTATGCTTGGCATTCCGGCGCGCTATGTCAGCGGCTATCTCTGGATCGACTCCGATATGGAACAAGAGGCGAGCCACGCATGGGCGGAAGCCTATATTGATGGGCTTGGCTGGGTTGGCTTCGATGTCGCCAACAGAATTTGCCCGACGGCGGCCTATGTGCGGGTTGCCACCGGGCTCGATTATCTTGAAGCGGCGCCTGTGCGCGGCCTTCGGCGCGGCGGCGGGCAGGAGACGCTCGAGGTGCGGCTGAAGGTCGGCGAGAGCGCGGCACAACAATAACGATCCGGGCGGAACTGATTTCATGACTTATTGCGTTGCGCTTCGCCTTCGAGGCGGTCTCGTCATGCTCGCGGACACACGCACCAATGCGGGCGTCGACAACATCTCGACCTTCCGCAAGCTCACCACGATCGAGCGCCCGGGTGACCGCGTCATCGGCATCATGACGGCGGGAAACCTTGCCCTGAGCCAGGCGATCGTCAATCTGGTGACCGAACAGGGCCTGTCACTTTATGAGGGGGAGCCGCAGGAAACGCTCCACTCCGTTCCAAGCATGGTTCGTGCGGCCCAGTTGATGGGGCAGGCGGTCCGGGAGATTTACAAGGTCGACGGTCCTTCGCTCGAGGCGCAGTCGGAAACTTTCAACGTCTCGATCCTGCTTGGCGGGCAGATCGGCAATGGCCGCCTCCGGCTCTTTCAGATTTACGCGGCGGGCAATTACATCGAGGCGACGGAAGACACGCCCTATTTCCAGATCGGCGAGCACAAATATGGCAAGCCCATCATCGACCGCGCCGCGACCTACGAGACCGATGTAGGCGATGCGCTGAAGCTCGCGCTCATCTCTATGGATTCGACGATCCGCTCGAACCTTTCGGTCGGCCTTCCCATCGACCTCATGGTTTATCGCCGCGATGCGCTGAAGGTCGCGCTCAGCCGGCGCATCAAGGACGACGATGCCTATTTCAAGGGTCTGCGGCAGTCATGGTCGGATGCGCTGACGCGCGCCTATCAGGCGATTCCTGGCCCGGAATGGGAGTTCTGAGCCGCCGCGCGCCATCTGGTCCGGAACTTGCTCCCTCAATCGACGGGGCTTGGAAAGAAGGCGCAACGAACCATGCCGAAGCTTAACCTCATCCCGCAGGACGAGCGGAATTTCGTTCGTAATGTCGATTGGAACCTGTTCGGGCTCTTCCTTGAAATCGTCAATTCGGGGGGTATCAGCGCGGCGGCGCGCCATCTCAACAAGCAACAGCCGACGATCAGCGCAGGCCTGAAGCGGCTTGAGGAGCATCTGGGCGTCGAGCTTTGCCGCCGCACCAGCCAGGGCATAGAGCTGACACCGGCGGGCCGCGCGCTGGTGCCGCTCTGCGAGGCCATGACGGGGGCGGTGCGTACCGCGCCGCACGAAGTCGCTCGCGCCGCGAATCTCGTCGAGGGCGTGATCAACATCACCATCATGTCGAGCATCGTCTCGCCGGAATTCGACGGAGCCATTGCCGCTTTTCATGAGCTTCATCCGGGGGTCGAGATCCGTCTCGACGTCGTGGCCTGGCGCGGCGTCATCAAGGCGCTGAAGCTCGGCGAGGCTGAAGTGGGCATTGCCTGCGACAGCGCGCCGAGCGAGGGCCTGCGCTACGCGCCGCTGATGAAGGAAGTGCAGCAGCTCTATTGCAGCCGAAGTCATCCGCTCTTCGGACGCACCGTCGGCCAGCCGGCCATGCTCTGCGACGAGCCTTTCGTCATGACGGGCGAGGATGAGCCCGAGGAGCTGGAGCGCTTCCGCCGTCGCTACGGGCTTGGCCGCCATGCGGCCGGCTTTGCGGAAAACCTGCACGAAGTGAAGCGCCTCATCGAGCTTGGTGTCGGCATCGGCTTTCTACCCACCTGTGTCGCGGAAGAAATCGACCGGGCGCACAATCTCCATCCCCTGCTGCCCGACGATCTGCTGCCCAGCTATCACGTCTATCTCATCACCCGCGAGCAGGACGCGCGCGACACGCCGACCGAATTGTTCCTCCACGAGATTCTGGGCCGCCTCGGCGAGCGCCCATAGATCGCATCTATGGGTGGCATCGGAATTTCCTGTCTTCGCCTATGGCCTTTCTCCGACGCATGCTTTGTGCAGTGCAGTATCGGACGAGACGAATGGCGAATATCGGACTACGGATCGAACCGAAGAGCGAGCCGACCATCGAGACCCTTGCAGGCCTCTGGAGCCGCTCCCTCATCGACTGGCCCGATGGCCGCAGCGACCGCACAACCTTCGTCAACTGGATGCAGGGGCCGAGCTATTACCTCGATCTGCGCCAGCCCGCAGGCCGCCCCGATTTTCGCGGCGTCAGGAATTTGCGTGCGCTTAACTTCACGCAGCTTGACTGGCTTGCCTCGCAAGAGGGTTTCGCGGGCGAGCTTCACTATGCCGACGGATTCTTCGAGTGGCGGCGCGAGATCGATTTTCAGCCGCAGGCGATCTATTCCGATCAGGGCCGCCTCTGGATGGAGCCCGACATGATGGTCGAGGAGGGGAAGGACATTCCCTATATCGAGCACTGGCACCGCGAGCCCGTCGATCTCGATCCCGTCTGCACGCTTCGGCTCGACGATCCTGCCGATGGCACTCGCGCCTATCTGATGCGTCTTGGCTCTCTCTTCATGTATGCCCGCGCGCGCAGCGCGGCGGTACCGGCAGGATTGCATCTTCAGGAATGCGTTGCGGGTGCCGAAAGCGTCGAGGATGCGCAGAACCTCATCGACTGTGAAATTTCGCAAGGTGTCGTCACCGATGCGGGCTGGATCATCCAGCGCTCGAGCCTGCCTTTCCGCGAGCGTGAGCGCATCGATCCCGTCTGGGCTTCGAAGGCGTCCGGCGCGATCGTTCTTTCCGACATTGACGCCGACGGGCGGGATGTTGCGCGGAAGTGGCAGCTCCTTGATGCGCAAGGCGCGCTCGACGCCTTCCCCATCGAGGCAAAAGTCAGGAGCGCTTCATGATGGAGACGAAGATGGCAAAAGGAAGAGCCTTCGATCATATCCCGCTTGTCGATATCGCGCCGCTTCTCGGCGGCGATCCGGAAGCAAGGAAAGCTGTTGCCCGGGAAATGGAGAAGGCCGCGAGCGAAGTCGGCTTTCTCTATGTCACGGGTCACGGCATCGCGCCGGAACGGATCGAAAATCTTCAGGCCAAGGCGGCGGCCTTCTTTGCGCTGCCGGACGACGTGAAGAAGAAATATTACATCGGCAATTCGCGCGCGCATCGGGGCTATGTCCCCATGGGCGAAGAGAATTTCTATGCGGGCGACGTGCCGAGCGTCGACAAGAAGGAAGCCTTCGACCTCTCCATTGACCTCGCCGAGGACGATCCGGATCACATCAAGGGATACCGCCTTCTCGGGCCGAACCAGTGGCCGCGCGAAGTCGAGGGCTTCAGGGAGGGCATCTATGCCTATTACGAGGCGGCGATTTCGCTGGGGCGCACGTTGTTCCGCGGCTTCGCGCTGGCGCTCGGTCTCGAGGAAAATTACTTCGACCGCTATCTGACCAAGCCGCCGTCGCAGCTTCGCCTTGTTCATTACCCGGAAGCGGAAGGTTTCGACGCTTCGGCGATCGGCGGCAGCTCCAGCAATTTCGGCATCAGCCCGCACACCGATTATGAGTGCTTCACCATTCTGCATGTCACGGCGCCGGGTCTCGAAGTCGTCAATGCAGAGGGCAACTGGGTCGACGCGCCGCCGGTGCCGGGCGCTTTTGTCATCAACATCGGCGACATGCTGGAAGCCATGACCAATGGCCGCTTCATCGCCACGGCGCATCGCGTGCGCCGGGTCGCCTATGAGCGCTATTCCTTCCCGCTCTTCTGCTCGGTCGATTACGACACGGTGGTAGAGCCGCTGCCTCAATTTATCGAGGAGGGCGCCACTCGTACCTATCCGGCCTATGTCGCAGGCGATCATCTTCTCGCCCAGACGATGCGCACCTTCGCCTATCTCAGGAAGCTTGAGAAGGAAGGCCTGATCGCCATTCCGGAATCGGAGACGACCGGCGAAACATTCTTCGGGCGCAAGGAACGCGCCTGATTGGACCATAGAGAAACGACAAATGCGGAAACGCCTCAACCCTGCGGGATCGCGGACGCGCTCCGCCCATTGAAAGGACAGATCATGAATAGGCTGCCGCGATTGAGAAAGACGGTATTCGCGCTTCTGGCTGCCGCTCTGATGGC
>JAJXZC010000668.1 GCA_021780275.1 Pseudomonadota bacterium | reverse complement strand
ATCCCGAATTCTCGGCTCAGATACTGACTCGCGTGAAGGCGCTTGGGGCCGGCCTTTCGCTCGACGATTTCGGCACGGGCTATTCGAGCCTCTCGTATTTGCAGCGCTTTCCTTTCGACACGCTGAAGGTCGACAGGTCCTTCGTCGCCGGCATGTCGGCAGATCGTGAAACGCCGCTCATCATCCGCTCGATCGTGCGGCTTGCCCATGATCTCGGCATGGAGGTTGTAGCGGAGGGGACGGAGAGCGAGGAGCAGGCCCGGGATCTTGCCGTCATGGGCTGCGACTATGCGCAGGGCTTCTATTTCGGCCAGCCGATGCGCGCAGCCGAAGCGCTCGACTTCATTGCGCGCTATTCACACAGATAAACCCGTTCAGGCGTGTCCCGCCTCGCCGGACAATAGCGACAGGTCGATGCCGATCTTCGACAGGGCGGAATAATATTTCCGATCAAGATTGATGCCGAAGAGAAGCTCCGGGTCCGGATCGCAATGGAGCCAGCCATTGGCCTGAATTTCGGCTTCGAGCTGGCCCGGTGCCCAGCCCGCATAGCCGAGCGCAAGAAGGGCGCGGCTCGGGCCTCTGCCGCGAGCGATGGCGCGCAGAATGTCGAGGCTTGCGGTAAGGCCCACATCCTCGTCCACCGGCAGCGTCGAATCCTCAGAGAAATAATCCTGCGTGTGCAGAACGAAGCCGCGTCCCGCCTCGACAGGGCCGCCGACAAGCACCGGGCAGGTTGTCTTGCCCGAACCGCGCAGCGGGCTTTCGCTGGGCACGGGGATGGCGAGCTGGTCGAGCAGATCGGGAAGGGTGATGTTAGGCGCGGGCTTGTTGACCACGATCCCCATCGCGCCTTCGGGATTGTGCACGCAGAGATAGATGACAGTGCGCTCAAAACGATCATCGCCGATCTGCGGCATCGCGATCAGCATTTTGCCCTCGAGGAAACCTTCCACGCCGGGCTTATAGGTCAGAGGTGGCGAAATCTGGCTCATGCGAAATCTACTTGGGCTTGGCCGCGCCGTTCTCAATGCCTCGTGTAAATATTCTCAACCCTCACGCAGCAGATGTCACGCGAGAATCCCGCGCGACATGGCGCTGGCCGTGTCGAGCAACGTTGCCATATCATTACGGACGGTATTGCGGGATATGAACATGGCCATGACCAGAGCGGGACTGTCGATCGCCGCGGCGCGGATTGCCGCCATTTTTCTGCTATTCGGCATCTTGCCCGCGAGGGCCGACGATGCGAGCGAGCCTGTGCGGTTGCAACTGATTGCAGGCGCGACAGGACATGGCGCGGAGCCGTTCCTCGCGGGCCTTCGAATGGAGATGCGGGAGGGCTGGCACACCTATTGGCGCATACCCGGCGATTCGGGATTCGCGCCGAAATTCGACTGGTCAGCATCGCGCAACGTGGCGTCGGTCGATCTGCGCTGGCCCGCGCCGCAGCGCTTCGACGCGCCGGGGGATTCGACTTTCGGTTACGCCGGGGAAGTGATCTGGCCGCTTCTCGTCACAGCGAAGAACCCGGCGAAGCCGGTCATGCTGGCGCTGACGTTTTCCTACGGCGTCTGCGCGAATATCTGCGTACCGGGCAAGGCGGAATTGAACCTTTCCATTCCTGTCTCGCCGGATGGATCGCCGACACCCGACATGGAACGCATTCGCCGCTATCTCGCGCGCGTTCCGGCCGAGCCCGCCGATCCTTCGATCCTCTCCGCGCGTTTGGACGGCGCCATGCTCAAGGTCGCCTACAAGGCGACGGGCGAGGCACCGCAGCTCATTGTCGAGGGACCGTCAGGTACATGGTTCGGGAAGCCGCAGGCGGTAAGGGTGGGCGCGACGATCGAATATGCCGTCCCCTTCGAAGCGACCAAGGGCGCGACGCTCAAGGGCGCAGCGCTCAGGGGCGCTCGGATCAAGCTCACCTTGTCGGGCCCGGATACCGCCATCGAGGCTGTGCGTTCCGTCGAGTGAGCCATGCTCACGGCTTCGTGAGCGGACGGTTTCATCACCGACTGGCGGCAGGCCGCGAATGCGGCTTTAATGCCCGCCGAACCGCGGGCCCCATAAGGCGCGCCACAAACATTGGAGGCAGGAATGACCATCAACGTCGGAGAACATATCCCGGACGTCACGCTGATGAAGCTCACCGAAAAGGGGCCGGTGCCGGTCAAGACCGCCGATCTCTTCAAGGGCCGCAAGGTCGTCGTCTTTGCGCTTCCGGGCGCCTTCACGCCGACCTGCTCGAACCAGCATCTGCCGGGCTTCATTCAGAAGGCCGACGAGATCAAGGCGAAGGGCGTGGACGAGATCGTCTGCCTCTCCGTCAACGACGCTTTCGTCATGGGCGCCTGGGGCAAGGTGCAGGGCGCGGGCGACAAGGTGACGATGCTCGGCGACGGCAACGGCGAGCTGACGAAGAAGCTCGGTCTCGACTTCGACGGTTCGGGCTTCGGCATGGGCACGCGCAGCCTGCGCTACTCGATGCTTGTCGATGACGGCGTTGTGAAGTCGCTCAACAAGGAGCCGAACCCCGGCGAGGCGAAGGTTTCGGGCGCTGAGAATATCCTGACGCAGATCTGAAGCGTTCGGCAGAAATGCGAAAGGGCCTTGCATCGCGAGGCCCTTTTGTTTTCGGATTTCATTTGCCCTTTTGATAGGGCTCCATGCCGCGCCGGGCGAGTTCGTCCGCGCGTTCGTTTCCGTCATGGCCCGCATGGCCCTTCACCCAGTGAAAGCTGACGTCATGCGTTTCAAGCGCCAGTTCGAGGCGCTGCCACAGCTCGGCGTTCTTGACGGGCTTCTTGTCAGCCGTGCGCCAACCATTGCGCTTCCAGTTGTGAATCCACTTGGTGATGCCGTCGCGCAGATAGACTGAGTCCGTGTGAAGCCGTGCATGAGATTCACGCTTCAGCGCCTCGAGCGCCATGATCGCGGCCATCAGCTCCATGCGGTTGTTCGTCGTCAGCTTTTCGCCGCCGCAGATTTCCTTCTCGACGCCCTTGTAGCGCAGCAGCGCGCCCCAGCCGCCCGGCCCCGGATTGCCGGAGCAGGCGCCATCCGTATAAATCTCGATCGTCTCGTGGGTTGTCATCAGTCGAGGCCGTAGGCAGCGGGCGAGGAAAGGCTGCGGTGGAAGCGCAGGCGCTTGAGATATTCGAGCGGATTCTTCGGTTTGACGAGCGCGCCCGGCGGATGATGGAGCCAGTCGTAAAGCCGCGTCAGCAGGAAGCGCATGGCGCTGCCGCGCGCGAGCAGGGGCAGCGCCGCAAGCTCCGCCGCGTCGAGCGGGCGGACCTGATTATAGGCCTGCGTCAGCGCGCGGGCCTTGGTGATGTTGAACGAACCATCATGCTCGAAGCACCAGGCGTTCAGGCAGATGGCCAGGTCATAGGCGGGCGCGTCTTTGCAGGCGAAATAGAAGTCGATGAGACCCGAAAGCTTCTCACCGATGAAGAAGACATTGTCAGGAAAGAGATCGGCATGGACGATGCCCTGCGGCAGATCATGCGGCCAGCTCGCTTCGAGCGTCGAAAGCTCGTCGGCAAGCTCGGCGGCAAGTCCGCGCGACACTTCGTCGGCGCGGGCGCGGCTCGCCTCGAAAAGCGGACGCCAGCCGGACACGGTCAGCGCATTGGCGCGGCGCAGCGGAAAATCAGCGCCGGCGAGGTGGAACCGTGCGAGTCCTGCGCCCAGTTCCGCGCAATGCTTCGGCTGCGGCTTGCGGACCGAGAGCCCTTCGAGAAAGCTGACAATGGCAGCCGGGCGCCCGGCGAGCTTGCCCAGCATCTCGCCCTTGCGGTCGCGGATCGGCACGGGGCAGGCGATCCCCTTCGAGGCGACATGGTTCATCAGCCCAAGGAAGAAAGGCAGGTCTTCGGGCGCGACGCGCTTTTCATAAAGCGTCAGCAGATAGGTGCCCGCCGTCGTATGAAGCAGGAAGTTCGAATTCTCGACGCCTTCCGCGATGCCCTTGTAGGAGCGCAGCTCGCCAATGTCATAGGTGGCGAGAAAAGCTTCGAGCTCGTCGTCGTCGACTTCCGTGTAAACAGCCATTCGAGAGATTCCTGTCAGCCGGCGAGGGCGCGGGGCAGCTTGAACTGCACGGATTCGCGGGCGGCTTCCACATCTTCGACCGTCACGTCGAAATGTTCGCGGAAAGCGGCGATGACTTCATCGACCAGCACATCGGGCGCGCTGGCTCCGGCGGTGAGGCCTACGGTGCGCGGATGCCCAAGCGCAGCCCAGTCGATATCGGCGGCACGCTGCACCAGCATGGATTTGGCGCAGCCCGAGCGTTCGGCCACTTCGACGAGGCGCATCGAGTTCGAGGAATTCGGCGCGCCGATGACGATGACCGCGTCGGCGCGCGGCGCGATGGCCTTCACCGCTTCCTGCCGGTTTGTCGTCGCGTAGCAGATGTCTTCCTTGTGTGGACCGACAATTCCGGGAAAGCGCCGGCGCAGCACGGCGACGATTTCCGCCGTGTCGTCGATCGAAAGCGTCGTCTGTGTGACGAAGGCGAGCTTTGCCGGATCGCGGGGCTCGAAGGCTTCCGCGTCAGCCAGCGTCTCCACCAGGCGCACGGCGCCCTCGGGCAACTGGCCCATGGTGCCGATGACTTCGGGGTGGCCTGCATGGCCGATCAGGATGATGTCGAGGCCGCGCTCATGGTGGCGCTCTGCCTCGACATGGACCTTGGAGACGAGGGGGCAGGTGGCATCGAAATAGATGAGCTCGCGGGCCTTTGCAGCCTCGGGCACGGATTTCGGTACGCCATGCGCAGAGAATATGACGCGCGCGCCTTCAGGCACCTCGTCCAGCTCCTCGACAAAGATCGCGCCCTTGCGTTCCAGCGTTTCCACGACGAAGCGGTTATGCACGATCTCATGGCGCACATAGACGGGCGGGCCGAATTTCTCGATCGCCGTTTCGACGATCTGGATCGCCCGGTCCACGCCCGCGCAGAAGCCGCGGGGCGAGGCGAGGATCAGCGTCAACTTCGGCTTCGGGGCTCGCTCGGTCATGGTCGTGCTCATGGGGACGTGCTTGTCTCGTGAGGCCGCCCGGGCGCGGTGAGCGCTCCGGCCCCCTGCTTGTGGCTTCGCCGACACTTCGATAAAGTGCCCGCGCCGCCTCAAGCGGCCCTGTTGACCTGCCTAACCATCTGAAAAGCAAGGCTTTCGGGGGTCTTCTCTGCCGGTAATAGAGGGGTCCGCCCGGCGAAAGTCAAGAAACCGGGCATGGGCGGCAGGCGAGGCTTTCACATCCTTACCCAGCGAGTGACACGACGATGCCGTTTCCGATCGAACCGACCGGCCTTCCGCGCCATGCAGGTGTCTTCTCCGTCCGGGGCCTCGGCCTCGCCGCGCTTCTCGTCATGCCGCTGGCGCTGGGCGGTTGCTCCATGTTCGGTGGCAGCGACGAAGCGGTCGACGTCGTCGAAAAGGACGCGCCGAAGCCCTGCCCGACGGTCGGCGTTCTCGACGGCGCGGACCATGTCACGCTCTTCAATGGCCGCGGCAAGGACCTGACGGACGTGGTTCTGCGCGCCGAAATCCGCAAATCCGCGCTCCAGTGCGAATATGATTCCGACAACTCCGAAATCTCGGTCAACGTCGCCTTCGACGGCACGGTCGATCTGGGGCCTGCCGCCACCTCACGCGAGGCGAATATTCCGGGCTTCGTCGCCATCGTGCGCAACGGCTATATGGTCACCAAGAAGCCGCTCGACATCCCGGTCACCTTTGAAGGCTCGGCCCGGACGGTGAAATTCCTCAAGACGGTCGAGGACACGACGATTCCCATCGGCGGCGAGATCAACGGCGCCAATTATGAGGTCATTGTCGGCTTCCAGCTGACCCAGGAACAGCTCGACTACAACAAGAAGGTTCCGACGACGCCTTTGCGCTGAAAACAGCCGAAAAAGCCGATTTCCGTGGAAAACTCCGATTCGTTTTGGGGTTTTTCACGGGGCCGATTGACTCCACCGGGCCCCTCCATATGATCGGCCCCGGTTTCACCGATTGAAGCCAAACGTCATACAGATGATCCCTGCGGGAGAGATCGGATCGCGAGGTCCGGCGCCGAAGGAGCAACCGCCCCGGAAACTCTCAGGCAACCGGACCGCAGGGGGATGAATCTCTGGAAAGCAGGCCATCCAATCTCGGATGGGCCTCACCGAAGGGCGTAAGCGGCGGGTCTCTATTCCCGTTCCGCGAAATCTCTCAGGTTCCGCGACAGAGGGGGCGCTGCCGGCATTTCGCCGGACGGCAGCCCTTGATGATTCGCGTGCAACCGAGAGAGGCCCATGTCAGCTCCCCATTCCGAAGAGACGCTTCAGGTCACCCCGTTGCATGCGCTCCATATCGAGCTCGGCGCGAAGATGGTTCCTTTCGCGGGCTATGACATGCCGGTCCAGTACAAGGACGGCGTGCTGGCCGAACATCTCCACACGCGCGAGGCGGCGGGCCTTTTCG
>JAJXZC010000133.1 GCA_021780275.1 Pseudomonadota bacterium | reverse complement strand
AGCAGGAGTTCGGCCTGCCGACCTTCGCCTATCAGGTGTCGGGCGAATACGCGATGCTCGCCGGAGCGATCCAGAACGGATGGCTCGACCGCGACCGCGTGATCCTTGAAAGCCTGCTGGCCTTCAAGCGCGCAGGCGCAGACGGCGTTCTCACCTATTTCGCGCCTGCCGCCGCAAGGCTGCTGCAGCAGCGCTGAGCGCAGCGGGCACCCGCTTAAAGCTTGGTCAGTTTGGAAGCCGTCTGCCCATTCTGCAGCAGACGCGTGAGGGCGCGCGCCGCGAAAATGGCGGCTCCACGCCGCATCCTCCTTTGCATGCAATTTGCATCGTGCCGCCCGTATTTCGATCAGGCGCAGGCGAGGCATTTTCATGAATATCGTACGGACCGGAAACGGCATCAGGAATTTCACCGACACGGGCCTTGCCGCCCGCAAGATCGCCTTCACTGAAATTCCGCAGATCGATTTCGCCCCGATGGCGAGCGATGACATTGCCGACCGTCTGAAAGTCGCCGCCGAGCTGAAGGACGCCTGCATGAATGTCGGCTTCTTCTACCTCAAGAATCACGGCGTTCCGCAGGAGGTGATCGACGCGACCTTCGACGCCGCGAAGCGCTTCTTCGCGGCGCCGTTCGAAGAGAAGATGCGCATCCATATCCGCAAGTCGACCAATCATCGCGGCTATGGACCGCTGCTCGAAGAAAACACCGACCCGACGGCCAAGGGCGACCTGCACGAAGCCTTCGACCTTTCGCTCGACATTCCTTCCGACGATCCGGAAGTTCTCGCAGGCCACACGCTGCATGGGCCGAATGTCTGGCCGGAAAACATGTCCGAATTTCGCGAGCCGCTGACGCGCTATTACGACGAGATGATCCTGCTCGGCCGCCGCATCTTCCAGGCCTTCGCGCTCGCACTTGAACTCGACGAAAATTTCTTCGCGCCGAAGATCAGGCGTCCCGGCAGCTCGATGCGCGTTCTCTACTATCCGCCGCAGGAAGGCATCATCGACGAGAAGCAGATCGGCATCGGCGCGCATTCCGACTATGAATGCTTCACCATCCTCGCCCAGGGCGGCGATGTCGAAGCGTTGCAGGTTCTGAACGCGAGCGGTGAGTGGATTTCCGCGCCGCCGATCCCCGGCGCCTTCGTCGTCAATATCGGCGATCAGATGGCGCGCTGGTCGAACGATCTCTTCAAGTCGACGCTCCATCGCGTCATCAATCGAAGCGGGCGCGAGCGCTATTCGATTCCCTTCTTCTACGGTTGCGACTACGCAACGGTCCTGACGCCGCTGCCCAACTGCGTCGACGAGAAGCATCCCGCCAAATACGAACCCGTGACGGCTTATGAATATGTCTCGGGCCGCTTCGCGGAAACCTACGGCTACTTCAGGAAAGAAGAATCCTGAGCGTAGTCAGGCAAGCCCCACCAATTGCAGCGACGCCGTTCCGTGAAGCAACGCAAGGCCGCCGGACTCATCGACGAGTTCGGCGATATTCGCGACTTCGTCCTGCCGCCTGGCGGCTGACTCGCGGTCGGCGAGGGTTCCGAACATCAAGGTGTAGCGGCCCGGAAAATCGCCAACAAAAGCGAGAAAGGCATCGCGCCTCGCTCGTGCGCCTTTTACGTTCTCCAGGTCCGCAATCAGCATTTCGAAGCCTTCCAGCGCGACCGCCCCAAGAAGCGCGTCGAGATTGGCGAAATGCCGGTAGGGCGCGGCTTCCGAAACGCCGGCCCGCCGGGCCGCCGCACGAAGCGTTAGTGCTTCGGGCCCGCGAATATCGATCAGCGTCATCGCGGCTTCGAGCAATGCACGCCTGAGATCACCGTGGTGATATTGGGTTTTCTGTCCTCTCAGCCTTGTGCGCATCGTCCGCGTTCCTCATTTGTGCACACGCTCGATATGTTATCGTTGTTAACATATATCACATGTATAAAAAAGAACGGCACAAGAACTTATGGCAATTCAAAGACTATCCTGATGCCCGTCTATCAGGACAACGGTGTCCGTATAGAAACCATTGAATGAGGTTTGCATTCCTATCGAATAGGCGCCCATGCGCCGGAACTCGATCCAGTCGCCCTCAGCAATTCCGTCAGGCAATTCGAACTCAACCTTGAAGACATCGAGGCTGTCGCAGGTCGGACCGAAGATGCGATAGCTCTTTTCCTCTCCGGTCACGGGAACGCATACCCCGTCGCGGCGGCGCAGCGCGCGAACGGGCGGCTTCAGCGGCCCAAGCTGAATCTCCGCGAGACACCCATAGATGCCGTCATTGATGTAGAGATCGCGCCCCTTGCGCAGCTGTACCTGCGCAAGGACCGAACACCCGTCAGCGACAAGCGCGCGGCCGGGCTCGGCATAAAGCGGCATGCCGAGCTTCAACTCGTCGCGCGCCGCCCTGATGACCGAAAAGAAGGCGCCGATCGGCGGAACGGGATCGCCATATTCGGCGGGATAGCCGCCGCCGATATCGAGATATTCGATCGGCACATCGGCGCGCCTCGCAATGTCCGCCGCTTCCTTCATGGCGACGCGATAGGCTTCGGGATCCGGGCACTGGCTGCCGACATGAAAGGCTATGGCCGTGCGAGAACCGCGCCGGCTCGCCTCCTGCAGGAGCTCGACAGCCGCATCGGGTGCGGCGCCGAATTTCGACGAGAGGTTATAGACCGCCGCTCCCTTTGGCGTCGCGATGCGCACCTCGACCGTGATGTCGGTGCCCACGACCTCGTGGAGCTTGTTCAGCTCATCAATGTGATCGACCACATAATGGCCGAGCCCGTATATCTCCCACGCCGCTTCCAGCGCGCCACGGCTTTTCACCGGATGATTGAAATAGCAATGCGCGTCCGCAAACAGTTCCGAGACCTTCGCAATCTCGGGGAGAGACGCCGTATCGAAATGCCGCACGCCCGCCTGGTAGAGCGCGCGCAGCACATGCGGATCGGGATTGCATTTGACCGCGTAGAGAACCGTGCCCGGAAAGCCGTCGAGAAAAGTTCGCGCGCGGTCCTTGAGTATCTCGGGAAAGACCATGAACACGGGATAGGAAGGGTTCAGCCGTTCGATGACTTCGGCAACGGAACGAAACCTGGTCTCTTTCACGTGTTGGTCCTTTCGATCAACGTCTCACTTCTGCAAGCGCGCAATCAGGCTCGATGTGTCCCAGCGGTTGCCGCCCATCGTCTGCACTTCCGCATAAAACTGATCAACCAGCGCGGTGATGGGGAGATGCGCTCCGTTCACCCGCGCCTCGTCGAGGCAGATCGCGAGGTCCTTGCGCATCCAGTCCACGGCGAAGCCGTGATTGAATTCACCGGCTATCATCGTCTTGTAACGGTTTTCCATTTGCCAGGACTGCGCCGCGCCCTTTGAGATGACATCGACGACAGCTTCAGGATCAAGCCCCGCCTTCATCGCGAAATGGATACCTTCCGAAAGCGCCTCGACGAGTCCCGCGATGCAGATCTGGTTCACCATTTTGGTAAGCTGTCCGGCGCCCGCCGGGCCCATCAGCCGCACGGCGCGGGCATAGGCCGCGATGATCGGCTCGGCCGCCGCATAGCTTGCCTGATCGCCGCCCGCCATGACCGTGAGAGCGCCGTTCTGGGCGCCTGCCTGCCCGCCCGACACCGGCGCGTCCACGAAGCCGAGGCCGCGTTCCCGCGCCGCCGCGTCGAGTTCGCGGGCAAGCTCCGCCGAAGCGGTGGTGTGGTCGATGTAGATCGCTGCGCGCTCCATCGCGCCGAACGCACCTTGCTCGCCCGTCGACACCTGACGCGCATCGTCGTCATTTCCGACGCAGGCGAATACGAAGCGGGCGCCCCTGGCGGCTTCGGCAGGCGTTGCGGCGGCGCGCCCGCCATGCTCCGCCACCCATCCGGCCGCTCTTTCCGCAGTCCGATTGTAGACCGTCACCTCGTGACCGGCCTTTGCCAGATGCCCCGCCATGGGATAGCCCATGACGCCAAGCCCCAGGAACGCAACTTTCTCCGCCATTATCGCCTCGCCTTGCCCGCAATCATAACCTTGCCCTGTTTTAGCAGGCAGGGACCGGAATTCAACCTCGCCTCAGGCGCAGAATTACTCCGTAAGCGGATCGTTACTTCACCTCGCCCTCGGCGGCGATGCGCCCGGCCTTGCAGAGCGTCGAGGATTCGGTGCCGCATTCGGCATAATACAGACGGACGACGGAGCCCTCCGCCGTGAGATCGTAGCAATCCTTCGTGCCGTAATTGACGATATCCGACTGGTGGCACCAGCGGTCGCCCTCGACCCACCAACGCCCCTCGCCGCTCTCGTTCCGCGTCGAGGAATATTGGCTGTGATAGGTCTGGAAGTAGTAATGCGTCAGCGTCACCTTGCTTGTGCCATCCGCATGAAGCTCGATCACCGTGTTGATGAGGCGATTGCTTCCCTGCTGGTCGAGACGGCCCATTTCAAGGTGAAATTCCCGCCCGCCCATGCGGCTCCGAATATCGTTGCCGGTAAGCGCAACACCCTTATGCGCAGGTATGGGATCGAGAACATCGGCCGCAGCGGGCGCGACGGGCATGATCCCGGCCCCCGTGAGCCCTTCTTTCGGCTTCTCGACCGGCTTTTCAATGACCTTTGGCGGCCTTGGGCGGGCGGCCTTGCGAACCGGCTTTGGCTGCGGCTTCGGCTCCACCTTCGGCGGCGGCGGCAATTCCTTCGGCTTAGGCGTGGGAAAGATCGTTATCGCAACGAGATGCTGCGCCTGCGGCACCAGATCGTCTTCCGACGTCACGATGAAATAAACCGGCACATGAACCAGCAACGCAAGCGCCAGCCCCCAATAGCGCAAACGGCTGCGGGTCGGACGCACCCAGCCCCGGCCGGAGAATGCCGCATTACCAGAATCGATCGAAACCATAGGCTCGCCCTGCGCCGCCTGCACGGCGCAACCTCCCTCTCTGGCCGGGACTGGCTTAGGCGGGAACGGCGGCTCCTCCCCGTAACCTCGCTTTTCCCTCGTACGTTTTTCTGTCGCGAGGGCATCCCTTTTTAGTAAATTGATATTACGAAACCACCCGGGGCGTGACGCGTCAAGCTGCGGATCGCATCCGGCAAGAATTTAAAACAGGCAGAAAAATGCCGCGTAATCCGAATACGGATTTGTTGGGGGGAACGACGCAGAATGTCAACGCACCGCGGAGACGGCCGCAATGCCGCGAGCAGTCCGCTTTCAGACGAAGAACTCGAAGCCCGACTGTCGCCGCAATATTTCCTGAACCTCATCACCGAAGTGGGCGCCCTGCTCGCAAGACTCTACGACCGGCGCAGCGGCCTGAGCCGGAACCAGACGCAGATCATCACCTCGCTCTTGCAGCATGACGGGCAGACACAGACCGACCTGGCGCATGAGCTTCACATCCACAAGGTCTCGGTCGGCATTTATATAAATGAGCTGGAGGCAATCGGCCTTGTCGAGCGCCGGGCGCATCCGACCGACCGCCGTGCGAAGTGCATATACCTGACGCCGTTGCTCCATGCGCACAAGCATCTGGGCGTCGCGCATTACGCGGACATTCACAATGCCGCAACCGACGGCATTGCGCGGGAGGAATACCTGACAATGCTGGATTGCATCGCGCTCATGCGCGGCAATCTGGTCAGCGTCGACGGTCAGGATCAGGCCGAGGACCGGATGCCTCAGGGGGTGCCTTCGGCAAGACCCTGATAGCTGCCCCGGTGATAAAGCAGCGGACGGCCATCCTCCGAATATTCGAAGTGCAGGACGCGGCCGATGAAGATGATGTGGTCGCCGCCGTCGTGCCGCGCCTCAACGCTGCATTCGAAATGCGCCAGCGCATCCTCAAGCGCCGGGCAGCCGTTGAAGAGCCCGGTGCGGACAGCCAGCCCCTCAAGGCTGTGATCGCCCTGCTTTGCTAGGCGGCTCGAAATGTCGCGATGGTCCTCGCGCAGCACATTGACGGTGAAGCCCGTCACCGCCTCGAAGACCGGCAGCGTGTCCGACTTGCGGTCGAGGCTCCAGAGCACCAGGGGCGGATCGAGGGAGACGGAGGAAAAGGAATTCACCGTGATTCCGATGGGCGGGTGACCTTCGAGCTGGGTCGTGATCACCGCCACGCCGGTCGTGAAGCAACCCAGCGCATTGCGGAACTTGCGAGTGTCATGCGTCATTTGGGGCGATCTTCTCCCTGTGCCAACCCTCCGCGACGTGCCGCTTCACGCGGCTTCTGTCCAACGGACATTCGGTTAAATCCCAGTAAATCTGTCGGTGCAACCCGCAGCCCGCGCAAAACTGACGTTTTTTCTGCAAAACCGCCCGATTAAACCGGCTGTTAATCGCAAGCCCACATTATGCCCGTATTGGGGTGCGACAGGCCCCATTGTGGGGTCCATAAGAGAAAGTATCGGGCGCGATGAAGCTACTCATCGGCATGTTCATTGTTCTGGCCAGCGTCTTCGGCGGCTATCTCGCCAATGGCGGGCACATTGCCGTG
>JAJXZC010000812.1 GCA_021780275.1 Pseudomonadota bacterium | reverse complement strand
TCGTCAAAAACGGCAACCTGATGCTGGGTGAAGACGTGCTGATCGGCGCGGAAAATTCCCGCATCAAGACGCTCGATCTGCCGGAGCTTGCAGAGATGGGTCATTATTGCCTTTGCAATGCCAACGCACTGACGACGTTCAACGCCCCCGCACTCACGGCAATGGGTGATTGGTGCCTTGAGATGGCCTACGCCCTGAGGACGTTCAACGCCCCCGCGCTCACACAATGGGCAGTCACCGCCTTTGCTATGCTTATTTACTGACGACGTTCAAGCCCCCGCGCTCACGACAATGGGTGATTACTGCCTTCAAAATGTCCCCGCGCTGACGCAGCTTAATGCGCATCATCTCCAAACGGCGTTGCCCGACCGTCTGAAACGCTTCGCATCAGTATTATCACCCAAACCGCCGAAGACGACATTGTCTCCCTGACGCGCACGCAAAAAATCCATTTCAAAAACGCCCTCCAACTCTCTTGAAACAAAGAGAAACACGGCTGCCGTTGACTCTGCGCGCTGCTATGTTATTTTTATCCGTTCCCCAAAATGCATTATTTTAGAAAAGGATATCCCACATGAAAATCGTCACCGCCGCAGACTTTGAAACAGAAGTTTTGAAATCCGACAAGCCCGTCGTCGTCGATTTCTTCGCCACCTGGTGCGGCCCCTGCAAAATCCTCGCCCCCACGCTCGACAAAATCGCAGCCGAACGCGCCGACAGCCTCAAGATCGTCAAGGTCGACGTCGACGCTTCACCGGAACTCGCCGCGCAATACGGCGTCCGGGCCATGCCGACGCTGATGATCTTCAAAGACGGAGAACCCGTCGGCATGCAGGTCGGCGCAAAGCGCAAGGTCGAAATCCTCAAATGGATCGATGACACCCTGAGCAAGCCCGCCGCGAAAATCGACCTTCCGAAAAACGTGACACTGTCTTCCGCCGACAGGCAAAAGGTCAAGGACGCACTCATGGCGTTGCTCGATTCCAGCCCCGATACCGCCAATCAGATCGTGACGACGGAAGCGGGAGAAAAAATAACCCGCCGCCAGGAAATAGAGCGGGAACTCGCCGGGGATGATTTCTATACGTCTCTCGAGCACCTGCTCACGCAGCAGGAGATGTCGGTCGACGATTATATCAATAAATTTCTGGGCGGATCGCCGGCGCCCGCGCAAAGCCAAATCACCCTTTCCGACGCGGACAAGAAGAGCCTGACCGAAGCCTTCAACGAAGCCTTGAACAAGTCGCCGGAGGCAGACGTCTCGACCACCCTGCTGACGAATGATGGATCGGAAACGACGCTCCGCGAGATGCTCGAGAAAGAACTGAAGGACGGCAGCATCTTCAGACAAGTCGAAATGCTGATCAACACAAGCCAGATCACGCTCAAAGACTTCGTGGCGGAAATCAGAAAATCAAAGCTCGAACTTCCCAAACCGCCGAAGGCGTAAAGCAGAGCTGATATAAAAAAACAGGGGCGCGGGATTAAAAATCCTGCGCCCTTCGCTTTTTGCATCCTTGATTTCAGGACAGCGCGCGCAACATCTCTTTGACGGCGCGGGTATGC
This sequence comes from Pseudomonadota bacterium, assembly GCA_021780275.1. The sequence continues at coordinate 4,935 of JAJXZC010000812.1, read as the reverse complement.
GCAGGCTCGTAACAGAGACTGTCGAGCCTTTGAAGCCATTCAACGCCTCTTTGATTGCTCCCTGCTTCCAAACTGGCGATGGCTTTGTCCGCGAGCGTGCCGAAAGCATCATAAGCTCCGCCTTCCAGCGACGCGCTTTTTTCAAACTCGCTTTTCAGCGATTTCAGTTGCGTCAGAACAATTTGCGTCTTTTGATCCATGTGCATTCTTCCTTGAAGAATCATATATTACCATATTACGTAAAGTCAGCAACACTTTTTTGCGCATAAAGTTCATTGCCAGCGCGGGGCGTTTTCTACATTATTTCAAAGTATTGTTTTTGAAAGGCAAAGAATGTCCAAGCTGATCATCCCCAAAGTCATCGGCCATCGCGGCGCCTGCGCTTACGCGCCGGAGAACACGCTTGCCTCGATCCACGCCGCGGCCGATCTCGGCGTCGAATGGGTCGAGATGGACGTCAAACTCACGCGCGACCACGTGCCGGTCATTTTTCACGATGACGATTTAAGCCGCTGCACCAGCGGCTCCGGCCTCGTCGCCGACACGGATTTCCGCGACATCCGCGAGCTCGACGCGGGCGCGTGGTTCGGCGAAAGCTTCATGGGCGAGAAAATCCCCACGCTTGAAGAAGCGCTCAACGCGGTGATCGACCGCGGCCTCGGCCTCAACCTCGAAATCAAGCCCTGCCCGGGACGCGAAGTGGAAACGGCGGAAATCGCTCTCGATTTCGCCACGCGCATCTGGCCGGACGACGCGCCGCCGCCGCTGATCTCCAGCTTCAGCCATGTCAGCCTCGAAAACGCCATGGACATGATGGGGGAATGGCCGCGCGGACTTTTGATCGACGACTATTTCGAACAATGGCAGGACATCGCCGCGCATCTCGACGCGCACACCATCAACATCAATGGGCGCACGCTCACGCCCGAACGCCTTGAGGAATATCTCTCGCCCGGCAAGCCCGTGCTCGCCTACACCATCAACGACCCCGCCATGGCGCGCGAACTGCTCGAAGCCGGCATCACCGGCGTCTTCTCCGACTGCCCCGACATCATCCGCGAGGAAATCGAGACGTTGCATTGATTTTATTATGAATAAACAAAAGATTCCTCTTTAATAAATATATTTGCGATTTTCCTCCGCCCGGGCAATGCAATATCGCCCGCAAAAGGCTATAATCACGCGATAAGAAGGTAATTCCCATGTCAAATACATCGCCCTATCCCAGCAAGCCGATCGTCTGCATCCTTGCCAACCGCGCGCTCATCAACAAAGCCGAAGGACAAGGCATCAAGCGCCAATATATCGTGCCGCTCATCGAGATCGCGGGCGCGGCGCCGCTGATCCTGCCCGCGATAGGCAACAGCATCGGCGGCAAGGGCTTCAGCATCAAAAGCATCGCCTCGAAAATCGACGGCCTGTTGCTGACCGGCTCGCCGACGCACGTCAACCCCGCGAATTACAACGGCAAGCGCGAATTCGAAGATGCCTTGCTCGATGACAACCGCGACGCGACGTCGTTGCAGCTTCTGCGCGACGCGATGGAGCTCGACATTCCGACGCTCGCCATCTGCCGCGGCTTTCAGGAACTCAACGTCGCCTGCGGCGGCACGCTCCACCAGTTCGTGCACAGGCAGCCGGGAAAATTCGACCACCGCGAACCGGAACAATACCGCGTCGACCCCGACGCCAAAGGCGTGATCGCGCAATACGAGCATCAGGCGCACAATATCCGCACCCAGCCGGGCGGGCTGTTCGAAAAGCTCGGTTTGCCGCAAAAGTTCATGACCAACTCGCTGCACACGCAGGGCGTGGACAAGGTCGGCAAAGGCCTTTTCGTCGAAGGCATTTGCGAGGACGGTCTGGTCGAGGCCGTTTCCGTGCCGGGCAGGCATTTCTTCCTCGGCGTGCAATGGCACCCGGAAGGCGATTACCGCATCAATCCCGTTTCAAAAAAGATCTTCGAGGCGTTCGCCTCCGCGTTGCACGCAAGATAAGCGACTTTTAAACTTTCTCGTGACTGCCGTCGCAGAAGGGCTTGTTGCCGCTGTGCTTGCACATGCAGAAATAAACCGTTTCGGATTTTTCCGCCTTGCGCACGACCGGAGAGAACGCCGTGCCGCCGTGCGAGCCGTCGCAGAACGGCTGTTTCTTCGAATTGCCGCAGGCGCACCAGGCATAGGTTTTTCCGGCCTCGACGTCGACGGCCACCGGCGCGCGTCCGGCGATGTGCGGTTCAGTCGTCATGTTCAATGCTCCCCGTTTCCGTTACCGTTCGGCGCGGCGATCTCGTCGAACGTTTCGTTGCGCGGCATGCCGATGACGTTGAAGCCGCAATCGACATAATGGTTCTCGCCCGTCACCGCCGATGAAAGACCGGAGAGGAAATAAAGCGCGGAATTGCCGATTTCCTCCAAAGTCACGGAACGCTTCAGGGGCGAAGCCTTGGTGGTGAACTTGAAGGTGTGCCGCGCGTTGCCGATGACGGCGCCCGCGAGCGTGCGCATCGGCCCCGCCGAAATCGAATTGACGCGAATATTGCGCGGCCCGAGATCCGCCGCAAGGTAGCGCACGGAAGCCTCCAGCGCCGCCTTGGCAACGCCCATGACGTTGTAGTTCGGCATCACGCGCTCCGAGCCGAGATAGCTCAGCGTGATCAGGCTGCCGCCGTCGGCCATCAAGTCCTTCGCGCGGCGCGCGACGGAGGTGAATGAATAGCAGGAGATATGCAGCGAGTTGAGAAAATTGTTCAGCGACGTGTCGACATAGTGCCCGCTCAGTTCGTCCTTGTTCGAATAGGCGACGGCGTGGACGACGAAATCGATCTTGCCCCATTCTTTCTTCAGCGTGGCGAAGACCTGATCGAGATCCGCTTCCTTCGCCACGTCGCAGGGCAGAACCAGCTTCGCGCCGAGTGTCTCCGCCAGAGGCCGCACGCGCTTTCCGAAAGCGTCGCCCTGATAGGTGAAAGCCATCTCGGCGCCATGGGCGTGGAGCGTTTTGGCAATGCCCCAGGCGATGGAATGGTCGTTCGCGACCCCCATGACCAGCCCGCGTTTGCCCTGCATAAGTCCATTGGGCATCAATTTTTCCGACATGATTATCGCTCCCCGAAGCGCGACAGCGCCAGCGTGCAATTCGTGCCGCCGAAGCCGAAGGAGTTGGAGAGCACCGTCTCGTGCGTCACGTTGTCTTCGCGCTTCAAGACGATCGGCAGGCCTTCCGCCGCGGGATCGAGCGTCTCGACATTGGCAGACGCGCAGGCGACCTTGTGCCTCATCATCAAAAGCCAGTACATCGCCCCCTGAACGCCGGTCGCGCCGAGACTGTGACCGGTAAGGGATTTGGTCGAACTGAATTTCGGCATTTTATCGCCGAACACTTCCTTCATCGCGCCCAGTTCCGCGCCGTCGCCTACCGGCGTCGAGGTGCCGTGGGTGTTGATATAGGAAACATTGCCCTTGACTGTAGAAAGCGCCTGTTTCATGCAACGCGCCGCGCCCTCGCCCGACGGCGCGACCATGTCGTAGCCGTCCGACGTCGCGCCATAGCCCGTGACTTCTGCGTAAATCCTCGCGCCGCGCGCGCGCGCGTGTTCCAGCTCTTCCAGCACCACCGCGCCGCCGCCGCCGGCGATGACGAAACCGTCGCGGTTGGCGTCATACGCGCGCGAGGCTTTTTGCGGCGTATCGTTGTATTTCGAAGAAAGCGCGCCCATCGCGTCGAACAGCAAGGTGAGCGACCAGTCGAGTTCCTCGCCGCCGCCCGCGAACATCACGTCCTGCTTGCCCCACTGGATCATCTCGACGGCGTTGCCGATGCAGTGCGCGGAAGTCGCGCAGGCCGAGGTGATGGAATAGTTGACGCCCTTGATCTTGAACGGCGTCGCCAGCGTCGCGGAATTGGTCGAGGACATGCAGCGCGTCACCATGTATGGCCCGATGCGCTTGGGGCCTTTTTCACGGGAGACGTCGAAGGCTTCGAGCAAATTCCTGGTCGAGGGCCCGCCAGAGCCCATGATCAGGCCGGTGCGCTCGTTGGAAATATCTTTCTCTTCCAGTCCCGCGTCCTTGATCGCCTGATCCATGGAAATATAGTTGTAGGCCGCGCCGTCGCCCATGAAGCGCAGGAGCTTGCGGTCGACCAGCGACGCGATGTCGATATTCGGGCGTCCTTCCACATGGCTGCGGAAGCCCACTTCGGCGTATTTCTCCGAAAAAGAGATGCCGGACTTTCCTTCTTTCAGCGATTGGGTGACTTCGTCCTGATTGTTGCCGATGCAGGAGACGATGCCGAGTCCGGTGACGACGACGCGTCGTGTCATGAGAATATCCTTAAATTGTTGAAAGTTACATCGCGCGCGGGTTTTCGAACAGGCCGACCTTGAGGTCGTTGCATTCGTAGATCACCTTGCCGTCCACCTCGACCACGCCGTCGCCGATGCCCAGCACCAGACGGCGGTTGATGACGCGCTTGATGTTGACGCGGTAGGTGACTTTCTTCGCTTCCGGCAGAACCTGCCCGGTGAACTTCACGTCGCCGACGCCGAGCGCGCGGCCCGAGCCGGGCGCTCCCGTCCAGCCGAGATAGAAGCCGAGCAGTTGCCAGACGGCATCCAGCCCGAGGCACCCCGGCATGACCGGATCGCCCTCGAAATGGCAGTTGAAAAACCACAGATCCGGCTTGATGTCGAGTTCCGCCACGATCTCGCCCTTGCCGTGCGCGCCGCCCTCCGTCGAAACGTGGGTGATGCGGTCGAACATCAGCATCGGCGGCAAAGGCAATTTGGCATTGCCGGGGCCGAACAGCTGCCCCTTGCCGCAGGAGATGAGGTCATCATACGAATAGCTGGATTTGGGTTGAAAGCTCATATCTTCTTTCACTTTGGCGTTGGAATTTTGCACAGGTTCTCCCCTCCTTCAGGCTGGAATAACG
>JAJXZC010000152.1 GCA_021780275.1 Pseudomonadota bacterium | reverse complement strand
GACGGAAACCTTCCTGCAGGATGTCGGCCTTCTCGATGAGCTTCAGCGCCGTTTCGACCGCTTCGGGCTTCTTGAGGTCGAGCGCGATGGAGCGCTTGCCGCGGCTGGAGATCTCGAATTTGGAGCCGCCGCGCGCGCCCTTGCGGTCGATGCGGATGACGTCCGCGCCCATGTCGGCAAGGAGCATGCCGCAATAGGGCCCTGGCCCGATGCCTGCGAATTCAACGACTTTGACGCCTGACAGCGGACCGCTACCCATTCTCTGACTCCCTTGATTAGTCTGTTGTTGGCGACTCTTTTAGCGGCTGGCGGGCAGCGCGTAAACGTCACCAGATATGACGTAGGGGCCGCCTTGACGCCTTGCGCTTGCCTCGCGGGGGCGGCGCTCGTACAAAGCATCTATGTCGCTTCCAGCCCCCAAAATCGCCCGCGGTTTTACCGGCGAGCCATGTCCTGCGCGCTTCAATCTCGCGCGTTATTGTCTTGCGCGCGCCGCCGCCGAGACGCCCGCCAAGACCGCTCTGATCGTCGTTTCCGACGCTACTGCGCCGCTCGAGGATGCCGAGCACTGGACATATGGCGAACTCGACGAAGCGGTGCGGCGGATTGCGGCGGGGCTTTTTGCCGAAGGCTTCCGTCCCGGCGAGCGGCTGATGATCCGGATGCCGAATACCAGCGACTATGCGTTGCTCTTCTTCGGCGCCATAGCGGCGGGCCTCGTGCCGCTGCCGTCATCCTCGATGCTCACGGAAGCCGAGGCAGACTTCCTGCTGACGGACTCGCACGCGGTGGCGGTTGCCATCTCCGGCGAACTGGCCGTCCATGCGGGCAATGCGCGGGTCATCGACGATGCCATGCTGGCGCGGCTGAAGGCCCATGCGCCGCTTGGCGATTATGCGGATACGGAAGCGAACGATCCCGCCTTCCTCGTCTACACCTCCGGCACCAGCGGCCGGCCCAAAGGCGTGCTCCATGCGCAGCGCAGCGCCTGGGGGCGACGGCCGATGTATCAGGGCTGGTATGGCATCGGCGCCTCCGACATCGTGCTCCATGCGGGCGCCTTCAACTGGACCTATACGCTCGGCGTCGGGCTTCAGGACCCATGGGCGAACGGCGCGACGACGGTTCTCTATATCGGCCCGAAAGATGTGCACGTCTGGCCGAAGCTTCTCGAGCGGACGCGCGCGACGCTCTTCGCCGCCGTGCCGACGCTCTATCGACAGATCCTCAAATATTGCGATCTCGCGAGTCACGATCTCTCCGCTTTGCGCCATGGGCTCACTGCGGGCGAAGCGCTTTCACCTGCCCTGCTTCGCCATTGGCGCGAGCAGACGGGCAAGAACCTCTATGAAGCGCTCGGCATGAGCGAATGCTCGACCTATATCTCGACAGGCCCGTCGATGGAGATACGCGCCGGCAGCCCCGGCAAGCCGCAGCCGGGGCGTTGCATCGCGGTGCTTCCCGTCGATGGCGGCACGGAGCCGCTGCCGACAGGAGAAACCGGTCTGCTCGCCGTCCATCGCAGCGACCCGGGGCTGATGCTCGGCTACTGGCAGAGGCCCGGTGACGAAAGCGAAGTCTATCGCGGGGAATGGTTCATCGGCGGAGATCTCGCCTCCTTCGATGATGATGGCTATCTCTGGTATCACGGCCGCGCCGACGACGTGATGAATGCCATGGGCTATCGCGTATCGCCCGCCGAGGTCGAGGCGGCGCTGTCGGATCATCCCGGCATTGCGGAGGTCGCGGTCACGGAAATGCATGTCCGTGACGACGTGACCGTCATCGCGGCTTTCATTGTGCCGAAGGATGGAAAGCAGCCCGACAAGGCGTCGATCTTCGCTCATGCCGAAGAGCGGCTTGCCGCCTATAAGCGACCGCGCGAGATCGTTTTCGTGGAAAGCCTGCCGCGCACAGCCAATGGCAAGGTCATGCGCCGAACGCTGGCCGCGCGATAAACCGCAACCGAAGCCTTAGCGGTACGTGTCCACTTCGAGCGGCGCCGGCCCGCGCTGCGTATCCGGGCCGACAGCCGGCGCAGACGTGCGCTGTTGCGTCGTGTACGAATGAACAGCCTGATAGGCCTGATCCGCGGCGGCACTCATTTCCTGGACCTGTTCGAGCTTGGACCAGAGAGCGCCAACGGCTGTCGCCGGCGTGGTGCCGATGGCCCAAACGCAGATCAGAAATCCAACAATCGCGCCAATTACGAAATTTGTCATTTCACGAGCACTCCGGCCAAAGGGCCATTTGCGCCGCTACTTTGCGGAGCAAGTAGAAAAATGACAAGTCCGGAGCTTTACTTAAAGCTCCGGCATGTATCAAAACGAGACGTCTTGAAGATTTATTCGCATGCCGGTGGCAAAACTATCGCGAATTGTTCAGAGCGATTGGCCATCATCGGCAGTGAAAAGCGAACCCGTGATGAATCTCGAATGATCGGAGGCTAGCAGCAGAAGCGTGCCGTCGAGATCGGATTCGACGCCGAGGCGACGGCGCGGGAAGGTCTTGATCTGCCTCTGCCCGCCTTCGCTCTGGAACCATTCGGAGTTGAGCTCCGTCTCGATGAAGCCGGGGCACATCGCATTTACGTTGATGTTCTTGCGCGCCCATTCTTTCGCCAGCGACTTGGTCATCATCGCGACGGCGGCCTTTGTCATGCAGTAGATGGTGAGGCCGGGAAGCTGCGTGAAAGCGCCGATGGAGGCGATGTTGATGATGCGTCCGCCCGCACCGCGCTCCATCATCCGTAGACCGACGGCCTGCGCCATGAAGAAAGCGCCGCGCACATTGGTATCGAACATGGTGTCGAAGCCTTCCGGCGTCACTTCGGCAGGCAGCGCCTGCACATTCATGCCCGCATTGTTGACGAGAATGTCCACCGGCCCAAGATCGTGCTCCGTCGTCTCGACGCATTGCTTGATGCTCGCGGGATCGGTGACGTCGAGGGCGACGGCCAGCGCGCGGCCGCCAATGGCCTCGATCTCACTCTTAAGCGATTGCAACCGGTCGATGCGACGGCCCGTGATGGCGACGGCGGCGCCCGCCTTGGCCAGCACCAGCGCGAAGCGGCGGCCGAGGCCGCTGGTGGCGCCGGTCACGATGGCGGTCTTGCCGGTGAGGTCGAAGGACGGGAGGGTGATATCGTCGCTCATGATGTATTTCCGTTGCCCGAATGCAGCAGTTTCTGGTTGGAGCGCATCCTAGGGAGCGATTGCGCCGGGTCAAGCCGCTCAGCCGCTTGTCTCGACACGGGCGCGGCGCATAATTGGTAAAATGAAAACGCGGAGGATGAGTCCATGGAACTCGATGTCGTTTCCGATACGGTTTGCCCCTGGTGCTATATCGGCAAGAAACGCCTGGATGAGGCGCTGGCCATCCGGGGTTCCGACGGGATTACGTTGCGTTGGCGCCCCTTCCAGCTCGATGCGTCAATCCCGGATGGGGGCGTCGATCGCAAGGCCTATATGCAGAAGAAGTTCGGCGCCGACCCCGAACGCGCCCGCTCGATCGGCAACACCATCCGTGAGTATGGCGAAGCGCTCGGCATAAGCTTCAACTTCGACAAGATCGAGAAATCGCCGAATACGCTGGACAGTCACCGCCTGATCCGTTGGGCAGGCACGGCGGGGTGCCAGAACGAGATGGTCGACATCCTCTTCCGCCGCTACTTCACCGACGCCGAGGACATCGGCAATCGTGACGTGCTGCTCGATGCCGCCGCAGAAGTCGGCATGGACACGGACATTGTGGGCGATCTGCTGACGCGCGGCGCCGACCGCGAGCTTGTGATACGCGAAGAGGCGATGGCGCGCGAGATGGGTATTCAGGGCGTGCCGAGCTTCGTCATCAACTCGAAATGGGTGATGGTCGGCGCACAGGAAACCCCTGCTCTCCTCCGCATGTTCGACAAGTTGCTCGCACAGGAAGCGGAGGGCGCGGCGGAGTAGCTACAGCGTCGCGGGAGTGAAAAATACGGCGCGGCGGTATTCGCCGCGCCGTTTTCCATTCACGCGTGTCCGGGTTTCAGCTTCGATTCAACCGGCTTCGGTGCGACATAAAGCGGTTCGTTGGCCGAGGCAGGCAGCGGGCAGCTCTTGGTCCGCTCCACGTGATCGATTGCCTCATATTGCCCTTTGAGGCTGGCGTATTCCTTTTCATCATTGCCAGTGAGTGCAACAGCGAAAAGCGCCGGCCATGTCAGAAGGAGGCCAGCGGCGATCAGCGTCTGATCGTTCTCGGCCGTCTCCTGCTGATCCTTGGCAACGCTGCGTGCCCTGCTCGCGACCTGTGTGCGTTCACTCAAAAGCTTGTTGCAATCCCAGCTGGAATACTGGCTTTCGTCCACAGGCGCCGCCGCAATCGACTCAGGATGCGCCGCACAAGCCATCTGCGCGAGGCACAAGGTGCCCGCCAGCCATTTCGATAATTTCATAATCCCCCCAATGAAGGCCAGTTGGCCTCGGATGAGGTTATTAATCAGCGCACGGCATGAAAAGGAAAATTTTATGGTTTGCAGCCAGATGAAAGACGGCCTGTGTCCTGCAAGGCGCTCAGGGTAAGCGAATTCCAAAGCCGCCAGCCAAGCGCCGCCGCGAGGATTGTGCCGTAGATCAACGGCCATGTGATGTCGGCTTTCACCAGCAAGTAGTAGTGGATGACGCCGAAGCTTGCGGCGACATAGACAGCGCGGTGAAGCTGTCGCCAGCGTTTCGGCCCCAGCCGCGCGACCATCTTCCTTGTCGAGGTGATTGCCAGCGGCAGGAGCAACAGGAACGCCATCATGCCGAAGGTGATATAGGGCCGTTTCAGAATATCCTTCACGATGGCATGAAGATCGAAGCCCTGATCCACGGAAAGATAAAGCGTCAGGTGGATGCAGACATAGAAGAAGGCATAGAGCCCGATCAACCGTCGGAAGCGGACGGGCAGCGGGTTCCTGGCAATGCGAGTCAGCGGCGTGAGCAAAAGCCCTGCGACGAGCAGCTTGATCGCCCAGTCGCCGGTGGTGCGGATCAGGGTTTCGACGGGATCGGCGCCGAGATCGCCCGTGAAGAGACGTCGCAAGAGATCGGCGGCGGGCAGCATGCAGCCGATGAAGATTATGAGCCAGAGAATGCGGCGATTTCGTTCTGTCACGATCAAAAGAATGTCCTGAGGTCCATGCCCCGGTAGAAACTTGCCACCTGATCGCCATAGCCGTTGAACATGAGCGTGGGGCGCCGGAAGAAATCGCCGATACGACGCTCCTTCGCCTGCGTCCAGCGCGGGTGATCAACCTCCGGATTGACGTTGGAATAGAAGCCGAACTCGCTCGGATTGGCCGTGTTCCATGCGGTGGCGGGCTGGTGTTCCAGAAAGCGTATACGGACGATCGACTTCGCGCCTTTGAAGCCATATTTCCAAGGCACCACGAGGCGCAGCGGCGCGCCGTTCTGGTTCTCCAGCGTCTCGCCATAAAGCCCGACGGCGAGCGTCGTCAGCGGATGCATCGCCTCGTCCATGCGCAGCCCCTCGCGATAGGGCCAGTCGACATAGGGAAACAGAAGGCCCGGCATGGTTTTGCTGTCGGCGAGGCTCGTGAACTCGACGAATTTCGCTTTCGACGTGGGCTCGACGCGATTGATGAGCGCGGAAAGAGAAAAGCCGTTCCACGGCACCACCATGGACCAGGCCTCGACGCAGCGATGGCGATAGATGCGCTCCTCGATCGGCGCGAGCTTCAGTATGTCTTCGATTCCGAGCGTCATGGGCTTTTTTACTTCGCCCGAAATCTCGACCGTCCAGGGCCGTGTCTTCATTGCGCCGGCGTAGGCCGCCGTATCGCTCTTGTCGGTGCCGAACTCGTAGAAATTATTGTAGCCCGTCACGTCCTTGAGCGGTGTCAGCACTTCGCCTTTTGTCGAGAGCGGGCTTTTCGTGAATTTCAGCGTGGCTGCATTTGCGTTCTGGCGCGGAAAAGCGACTCCAATTCCAAGTGCCGCAGCGCCCGTTAGGAAACGGCGCCTGTCGAGCCATAGCGATTTTGGTGTGATCTCCGAAGAGGCGATGTCGGACTTCTTTCCGATCAGCATGTGCGATGCTCCTTTGCGTGGAGTATCGCAGAGGCTGGTCCATCACAACAAATCGCGTTTGCGTGAGCGCCGCGCGAGCGGTCAGGCGGCCTTTGCGGGCACCATACCTGCCAGCGTTTTCATCAGGCGATACGTGCCGCCAAGGCGCTCGGCAGGCGTTTCCCAATCGCGCTTGAAGAAGAGTTTGTGGTCTGGCCGGAGCTTCGCATTGCCGCGCTCGTCATTGATGAGTTCGACCAGCGCGCCCGGATTCGGGAAGGTATTGCCGCGCAGCGATATGACGACGCCCTTCGGCCCCGCCTCGATCCGCTCGACATTAGCGACGCGGCAAAGGCCTTTGATCTCGACGATCTTGAGCAGGAATTCGACTTCCTCAGGCAGTTTGCCGAAGCGGTCGATGAGCTCCGCCGCGAAACCGTCGATCTCCGCTCGCGTCTC
>JAJXZC010000667.1 GCA_021780275.1 Pseudomonadota bacterium | reverse complement strand
AGCGCCGCATCGACACCAATCTTGCCGGCATCGCCGTCCGCATCGCGGCGAAGGACGAGGCCGATCTTGAAATCGTGCGCGGTTATCAGGCGCGGATGTCGCTCACGCCGCTCTCGGAATGGAAAGACGGCCCGAGCGGAAAGCTGGCGACGCCGCCCGCGCCGCGCCACCGCAACCGCTATGAAGGCGATTTCGCCTGGTTCAAGGAAGCCGCCGATCTTCTGGGCGAAAACCCGCCCCCTCCAGGGCACAAGACGGTCGCGACGACGCTTTGGCGGATCGGCATCACGCCGGGTCAGCCCTTTGATCCCGATGCTCTCGATCCGGCGACGCGGCAGGGCATTCTGCGCGCCGAGCAGGACGGTCCCGCGATGATGGAATATCTGCTCAAGAATCGCGGCCGGAAATTTCCGAACGGCTGGGACGCGGCGCGCTATTCGCGTGATTTCACCTCCGACTATGCGGCGCGCGCGGCCGCCGCGCTGGTCGGCCTCATGGGTAATGATCCCGAGGAAGCGCTCTACCTCTATACCTACTATGACGCCAGCGGCGAGTTGCTGGATGGCGCGAAACGCTACCGGATCCACATTCCGGCGGACCGCATTCCCGCCACCAGCGAGATCGGCTTCTGGTCCATCACCATGTATGGCGGGCGGAGCTTCCAGTTCATCGACAATCCGCTCGACCGCTATTGCGTTTCGAGCCGCGACACGCTGGCGGCGAACGCCGACGGTTCGGTCGATATCTGGGTTCAGGGCGAAGCGCCGGGCGGAGGCAAGGACACGAACTGGCTGCCGTCGCCGAAAGGCGGGCCGTTCCGCGTCACCTTCCGGATCTATTCGCCGGTTCAGAAGCTCGTGGACGAGTTCTTCGAGATGACGCTCGCCTTGCCGCCGCTCGAACCGATAGCGTCCTGAGAGGAGAGGCTCCCTCGGGGAGCCTCACTCTTTTTGCTGTCTTCGCCGTTGAAAGCGGAGCAGCATGAGCTGCGCTTCATGGGACGGGCAGCGAATGCAGGAAAAACGGCCGAGCCGGACCGCCATGTCGACCGCGTTCTTGCGCGCGGCGCATGTCGCGATTGATGATGCGCCACCGGTCCTTGACGACCGGATGTCGCTCCTCTTCCTGCCCTTTTACCAGCGGCAATATCTTGCAGGCTTCGGACAGTTTTCGAACCCGTGGACCAACCGGCTCCGGCGGCGCTCCGATCCCTTCAACACCATGCGGGCGCATATCGTCGTCAGGGCGAGATATGCCGAAGACGCTCTCGAGACGGCGCGGCGGCAGGGTGCGGAACGTTATGTCGTGCTCGCCGCCGGTCTCGATACATTCGCATGGCGACAACCCGCCGCGCGGGTCAGGGTTCTCGAGATCGACCACCCGGCAACGCAAGGCTGGAAACGCCGGCTGCTCGGCCGCTCGGGGCTCGCGACGCCGGACGATGTCGAATTTCTTCCGATCAATTTCGAGCATCTTTCGCTCAGGGATGTCTGGCATCCGGGGCCCGGCGTCGATTTCATTTCCTGGCTCGGCGTGACCTATTATCTGAGCAGGGAAGCGACCGCAGGCACGCTTGCGGCTCTGGCTGCGCTCACGCCGGCCCGATCGCAACTTGTCTTCGACTTCTGGACGAAGCCGACGCCGCTCGAGCAGGGCCTGCCGCTTCTTCTCGGAACGCGCATCGCCGTTGCCCTGCTGCGGGAGCCGATGCAATCCTTCTACGCACTGGAGGAAATTCGCGCGCTGGCGGCGTCGACCGGCTGGACCATTCGCGAAGTCATGACGCCCGCCGACCAGAATGAGCGATACCTGTCAGGCCGGACCGATCGCTTGGGCGTCCCGTCATTTTCCTATCTCGTCCGGCTTGAAAACAACGACGCCCTGGCCGCCTGATCGCGGGCGGCTCTCGTCTATTCCTCAAATCCATAGGCCGAAAGCTGGTTGCTCGCCTGGTCGATCGCGCAAGACAGGATGACGATGTCGTGCGTCTCGCCGCCGCGATCCATCACCTGATCTTTCAGCAGGGCTTCGCCCCTGAACCCGAGTTCCTCGAAGATCGCGATGGCCCCCTTCTGGTCGACGGTCATCTGCGCGGTCAGCTTCTTCACACCCGCCTCGATCGCCGCGCGGAAACATTGCTGCAGGATGGTCCGGCCGAGGCCGTTCTGCCGCACCAGCGGCGAGACGAGCACCCGAACCTCGCGCACATGGGGCGACCATGAAAAGGGATCGTTCACAAGTGTTCCGCAACCGACGATCTGATCTCCCTTGGTGGCAACGACGCTGTAGAGCGTCCCGTCCTCGATCGCTCGCGTCCATGCCTCGACAACCTTGGGTTTCGTGATGTCGCGTCTGAGAAACAGCAGGTCGTGCGGCGGCACGGTGGCCGCGAATTCGAGCAGGCGCGCGCCGTCGCCGGCACCCATGAGGCGAAGCGCGCCTTTCTGGCCATCGATTTCCAGATCTCGGGGAAAATTCATGTTCTGCCCTGTCGCTAGATCGACCGCCCGGACAACCATTGGTCGAGCTGCGGCCACATTCTTCGTACGGCATTCGGCCCGGCAAGCAGGCTGATATGCCCACCCTTCAGCACGAGTTCCGTCTTGTCTTCTGAGCCGGCCAGCCGCACCAGCGGCTCGCTCGCCTTGCGCGGCACGATATGATCGTGTTCCGCGACGACGTGAAAGAGCGGCACCTTGATGTTCGCAATGTCGGCGCGCTTCCCACCCACGACCAGCGTTCCGTCGAGCAATTTGTTGCCCCACATCAGTTCTTTCGTCGTCTGCCGGAAATATTCACCGGCGAGCGGCAGGGCCTCATTGGCCCATCGGTCGAACTTGCGGTGCGAGGCGACGAATTCATCGTTCCACATGTTTTCCCACAATCGAATGCGGCCCGCCGTCCGGTTCGCCGGGCGCAGCATGTCGAAAGAGGTCATCAGCAGGTCGGCCGGCACATTGCCCACGGCGTCGACCAGCCGGTCGACGTCGAAATGCTTCTGGTTCGACCAATGCGCAAAGAGCCCCATCTCGTGCCAGTCGATGGGGGTCGTGAAGCAGACGAGGTTCCTGATCGGGCTTTTCGGGTGGGTTGCGCCATAGATCACCGAAAGAACGCCGCCCATGCAGTAGCCCACAAGGCTGAATTCCTCTTCTCCCGTCACTTCCTGCACACGCCGGATACATTCGGGAATGAAGGATTGCGTGTAATCCTCGAGCCGCAGCGCGCTTTCCTCCGGCCGTGGCGGGTCCCAGTCGATGACGAAGACGTCATAACCCGCCTTCAGCATGAACTCGACGAAACTGTTGCCCGGTGCAAGATCGAGAACATAGGCCCGATTTGTCGTCGCCATCACGATCAGGATCGGAACGCGATAGATCTCGTCCGAAAGCGGCGCGTAGTGATAGAGGTTGAGTGTGCCGCGCTTGTGGATCGTTTCCTTCGGCGTCAATCCCACGGGCGGAGCGGCGGACGCGAAATATTCGACGCCCTTGATGTTTCGCTGAATGGTGCGATCGACCAGCCTGCGTAGGCGGTTGCCGATATGTTCGTCCTCGGATGTATTGGACTCGGTGTTGGACATCGGCCCCCCCCCCTCGATCTTCTAGGACGTCTTCTTTTCGGCTTCCGTCGGCTTTTTGGGTTTGTCCGGTGCCGCTTGCGCCTCGGCGCGCGAAGGCGGCCTCTTTGTTCGGGGCGGGCCGACGGGCTTCGCCCCCGCGTCCGGCTGCATGAGGCGGCCCAGCATCTCTTCGATCCGCACAAGACGCTCGTCCATGATCATCAGACGCGCGCCAAGCGCCGCCACATCGTCGCCGCTGGGAACATTCAGCATGGCCATCCGGCGCGCCATCTGCCCGCGGATGCCTTTCTGGAGCCTGAGAGAAAGCGAGTTCGCGGTGTTGGCGGCCCGCGCAAACTCGTCCGTCGCAAAAAGCGCGGTCGCGATCTGATCGACCTTCGCTTCGAGGTCATTGACCGCCTTGTTCAACGCATTTGCGGTAGGCTTTGCACGTGAACTGGAAATTTCCCGATCCCCCCGATTTCCCGATCCGCTTCTTTTTCTTGAGGATTGCAGCAACGATCGACCTTGGCAAGGCCGTAGCACCGTTCCTGCTTGCCGCCGCCGTCGGCCTCAAGCTGAGCTCTTAGGAGCGCGGACGAATAAACGAAAGCGCCGCCTCGCGATTTTACGAGGCGGCGCGGTCCGGATCGGTCAGGTCACGCGGCGGGCATCGCCGGATTTACGTCCGGGACGCCGATCTGTGCGAAGGCCTCAGCGCGGGATGCGTACCGGAAGGCTGAGATAGCCTTTGACGAAGGGCGAGGGCACGTGCACCGGATCGCCGGCGACCTCGATCACGGGAAAGCGCTTCAGAATCTCTTCCCAGAGCACCCTGACCTGCATTTCCGCCAGGCGATTGCCGACGCAGCGATGGATGCCGAAACCGAAAGACAGGTGATTGCGCGGCCGTGCGCGGTCGATGATGTAGCTGTTCGGATTTTCGATCACCCGCTCGTCGCGATTGCCCGACACATACCACATGACGACCTTGTCGCCCTTGGCGATACGCTTGCCACCGAGTTCGGTGTCCTCAAGCGCCGTCCGCCGCATATGCGCAAGCGGGGTCTGCCAGCGAATGGTCTCCGACACCATGCTCGGAATGAGATCGGGATTGGCACGCAGCTTGGCGTACTGATCCGGATGGCGGTTGAGCGCCAGCACGCTGCCCGTGATCGAATTGCGCGTTGTGTCGTTGCCGCCGACGATCAGCAGCGTGATGTTGCCGAGGAATTCCTCCGGACTCATGTTCCGCGTTGTTTCGCCATGGGCGAGCATGGAGATGAGGTCGCCCTTCGGCTCGGCATTGACTCGCTGGTTCCAGAGGTCGGTGAAAACGCCAAGGCATTCCATCAGAACGGCGACCTTCTGGTCGTCCGATTCGACCAGTTCGCCCGGCCCCGGAATCGTGGTCGCGACGTCGGACCAATAGGTCAGCTTTCGCCTCTGCTCGAAGGGAAAGTCGAACAGTGTGGCGAGCATCTGCGTCGTGAGTTCGATCGAGACGCGTTCGACCCAGTCGAAGGTCTCGCCGAGCGGCAGCGCATCGAGAATCCGTCCGGCCCGCAGACGGATCAGTCCTTCGAGCTTCGCCAGATTGGCCGGCGCGACGATCGGGCTCACAACCTTGCGCTGCTCGTCGTGACGCGGCGGGTCCATGGCGATGAACATGGGAAGTCTGAGGTCGTCGCGCGCGTCGAGAATGGCGATGCCGCCAAGCGCGGCTTCCGAGGAAAACACCTCGTGATTGACATCGACCGCCATGATGTCGGCGTATCTCGTGACCGACCAGTAAGGTCCGAAGGCGCTGTTCCGGCAATAATGCACCGGGTCTTCGCGCCTCAACCTTTCGAAATATGGCCAGTGGCTGTCGGTCTGCCAGAGCGAGATGTCGCTGACATCGATATCTTCGAGCGGGACCGAATAGGCATCACGGGCTTGCGGCGCTGTAGCTGCGGATACGGACATGGGCGTCCTCCCTGGTTGCAGATGACCGCCCCCGCGCAGTTGCCCTGCCGACGCCGGTCCTTCGCGGCCGCACTCTAAGTGCCCACATTCCGATAACGAGAACAGCTTGCGCCAACAAATTGGCATTTTGCGCCATCGGACATAGACTTGCCGCTCCAGCATGGACGTTCGCCGCATGAGCCGGACCACGACACTTGATCCTCCGCCTGAATACCCGCCGATGACGATGGGGTATTTCAGGATCATTCTCCGCTGCTTCGGCGACACGCCCGCGCGGCGGGCGGCGGTCCTCGAAGGCACCGGCGTCACCGAAGCGGTGCTTGGCGACACACTCGCGCATATCGATCTCTTCCAGCAGTTGCGGCAGATCGACAACGTGAATGCGCTGGTCGGCGAAGGCTGGGTGCCCGCCACTCCGGATCTGTGGAACCACTCCTCGCATGGCGCCCTTGGCGTCGCGGCGATGACCTCGGCGGACCTCGCCGGCGCTCTCGCGATCGTTGCGCGCTACAGTCACGTTCGCTCGTCTTTCACGCGTGTCAGGCTTCATCGCGGCTCCGGGCATGCGCCCGAGCATGTAAGCGTGAAATTCAACCTCAGCGTCGCGCTCGCCGAGCCGCAATGGCGGCCGATCGTCGAGATCGGAATGCTCGGATTGCATTCGGTCGTGAGCGCCATTGCCGGCCCGTCGCCCGCCGGCGCGGTCTATGGCTTTGCCTGCCGCGAACCCGCGCATGGCGCGGACCTCAGGAAAGTTCTCGGTGGTGAGGTCAGGTACAATTCGGCGAGCAACAGCGTCCGCCTGCCAGCCGACATTCTCGCCCTCCGCTCGCCCTATGCCGACCCTGGGCTGCACAGCCATGCCATCGCCGAACTCGACCGTGCCCGGCAAAGTCTGAACGATCCCCTCGGCGTCCGCAGCCGGGTCGAGCGCTTGCTCGCAACCATGCCGGCCGTGCGGTTTGGCTCGGAAGACATGGCAAG
>JAJXZC010000115.1 GCA_021780275.1 Pseudomonadota bacterium | reverse complement strand
GTGAAACAGAGGCGCCGCATCCGATATGCCATTGTAGTGATTGAAGAGGACGGTAGCATCCTCAGCCATCATGAAATGCGTAAGGGTGCCGTAGGCGGAAAACAAGACGATCAGAAGGCATGCAATCCAACCGGAATAAATCGGCGCCATCCAGACCGCCGCTCGCCGCGAGTGCGATGCAAGCGCGCCCTCCAGAACATAGATGCGATTGGCGTTATCCATATGGGTTCATTGATTCGGACAGAGAAGCCGCTAACGACATGGCCCGCTCCATATTCGTTCTTATACGGAACGCTAGGCGCGACCTGTTTGACCCGCAAGGCGTATGCCGGAAGTGGAGCGCAGGATGAGAGCATCGCCATATCTTTGGCTCACACAGAAAAGCCGCACCGCCGGAACGCCACCCCCTCCATGATGCATGCAAGCCCACTTGCAATGCCCTTACCCCTGCATCGCCGCGAGTGTCGCATCCTCCTCGTCCACGAGAACGACCTCGCAAAGCCACATTCCGGTGGGAACCTCAGTCGCCGCGCCCGTTTCGGGGTCCGTCGCGCCCGGCGCCGTTTCCGGATAGGGCAGCCGGACACGCGCGTCGTCGAAGCGATCAGCATCCCATGCAAAGGCGCGAGCTTTGCCGATGCTGGCTGCGACAAGCGCGACATGGAGGTCTTCCGGGCTCGCCCCGCGAATGAGATAGGTGTTGATCGCGCTCATGCCGTCACCGCCCATGTCTGGCCATCGGCCTGTTGAATTGCGCCGCAGATGTGAATTTGCTCGAGCTTCGCGTTGAGATAATTGCCCGCAACCGACGAGCCGAGCCTCAACGCCGAAAGGCCGCCCGGCAGAGTGATTGCGCCAAAGCTCGCGGCGTTTCCGGCCTTGTCCACGACATAGCCCCCGCCCGCGCCCCAGCCGAACGCAAGCGGTTTGCGGCCCAGCGCGACCGCCGCGGACAATGCCGTGTCGACCTGCGTCACGCCGCCCGCAACGATGACCAGCGCGGGCTTGTCGAACGCATCGACATGCGCCCGCACCAGATTGTTCGCCGTACCGTCGCTGAGTTCGAAGAGCGTGCGGCTCACGCCATGCCCGACGCTTGCGTAATTCGGGACGATAAGCGCGGCCCCTCCGCTCGCGAGTCCCGCCGCATTGAACCATCCCATGCTCGCCGCCTGCACGTCGCTCGCATAGCACGTTGCGGCTGCACCCGCCGTTGCGATCGGCGGCGTGGTGAAGGTGTTTTCTTCAAGCTGGTTGAGAATGAAGTAGGCGGTCCCGCCTGCTGCAACCTTGATCTGTACGCCGCGCCCCGTATCAACAGGCGTGCCGGTGACCGCGACACGCGAATAGGCGGCATAAGCGTCGAAGACACTTGCAATGGAACTGTTGATGGCGACGCATGCGGTGCCGCCAACCGTGCGCATATAGACGCTGGCAGTGTGCTTGTTGACGTTGCCGGCAACGCCGCTGAACGTCACGCCGCCTTCGGAAGTGCCGGCGCTGTTGTCCAGCTTGTAGACCTTTCCGCTCGTTGCGATGTTCTGCAACCCGGCGGCGGCGAGCGCCGCCGGATCGTCGACGATCGACAGCACCGAGCCGGCGCCATACTTCGTCACGCCTGCGGTACTGGTCGGGTTTACGCTGTAATTGGCGCACTTGTTCGTCACCTGCCTGCCGATATAGGCGCCGACGGTGGTGATCCGGGCGAGCGTGTTTGCCGCGAACGACTGATAGACGCCATCGGGACCAGCGAGGAAATGCGCGGATGAACGGACGGTCGCCAGCGCATCGCCAAGCGCCAGCTCAGCGCCGTTGCGGGCATAGCGCGCATTGTAGAAATCGGCAGCCAGAGCCGCGTTCGGCTGCCACCAGGCGCGGCGCGCGAAGCGGATCTGGTCCGGCCTGTAACTCGCATCGCCCTGAATGGGAATATCGCTCGATCTCGACGCCACGGACATGGCCGGCCTCCTTTCGCATTTGCCTCATGCGCAATATGCGAGGTGCCGACGATGCGGGGATAAGTTCGATCGAGATTATTTGACCATCGGTCCGGCCTGGTTGGTCAGCTTGTAGGCGAGGAGAACCGGCAGGAAGGTCAGGGCCATCACGAAGAGCACGACCACATTGACCTCCGGCAGGCGCTGGCCGAGCCGGATCGCGCCGAAGATCCAGAGCGGCAGGGTGTTCTGCGCGCCCGCCGTGAATGTGGTGACGATCACTTCGTCGAAGGAGAGCGCGAAGGCGAGCAGCGCGCCCGCGACCAGTGACGTCGAGATCATCGGCAGCGTGATACGGCGGAAGGTCTGCCAGGCATCGGCACCGAGGTCCATCGACGCTTCTTCGAGAGAGCGGGGAACGCGGCGCAGGCGCGCGATGACATTGTTGTAGACGATGACAATGCAGAAAGTCGCGTGGCCGATCACGATCGTCCAGAAGGAAAGCCCGAGACCCCAGAAGACAAAAAACGAATTGAGCGCCATGCCGGTGATGATGCCGGGCAAAGCGATCGGCAGCACGACCATGAAGGACACCGTCTCCTTGCCGAAGAAGTCGAAACGGTGGACCGCGAAGGCGGCAGCCGAACCAAGGAAGACGGCCACAGAGGTCGCGAGCAGGCCCGCCTTGAGCGAGAGGCCCAGCGCCGTCCTGATTTCCTGATTTCCCCAGGCCGAGACGAACCAGCGCAGCGACAGGCCGGAGATCGGCCAGCTCTGGATGTTCGAGGCGTTGAAGGCATAGACGAAAATCAGGATGATCGGCACGAAGAGGAACGCCAGCACGAAAACGACCCATGCCGCGAGAGCGATTCTTGCGAGTTTCGTTTCCATTGGCCCCTCCTCACATCACGTCGAATGCGCCGCTGCGCCGCGCGGCCATGAGATAAAGACCCATGACGACGAGCGGGATCGACGCATAGGCGGCGGCGAAAGGCACGTTGTTGGCGATGCCGACATTGGCATAGACGACATTGCCGATGAAATCGGACCCCGGCCCACCGACCAGCACCGGCGTGATGTAGTCGCCAAGCGTCAGCGAGAAGCTGAAAATCGAGCCGGCAACGACGCCCGGCATGGAGAGCGGCAGGATCACCTTGAAGAAGGTGCGCCACGCCTTCGCGCCGAGGTCTTGCGAGGCCTCGAAGAGCGAATAGGGAATGCGCTCCAGCGCCGCATAGATCGGCATGATCGTGAAGGGCAGCCAGATATAGGAAAAGACGATCCACATCGCCCAGTTGGTGTAGCCGATCTCGACGCTCTGAAAGCCGAGCCCATGCAGAATCCAGTTGAGCACACCTTCATTGGCGAAGATCAGCCGCCAGGCATAGACGCGGGCGAGATAGCTCGACCAGAGCGGCACGAGCACCAGCGTGAAAAGCGCCACGCGCTGTCGCTGGCTCGCCAGCCGCACCATGAAATAGGCGAAGGGAAAGGCGAGAATGATGTCGGTGATCGTCACCGCCGCCGCCATGAAGATCGTCCGGATGGCGATCAGGCGATAGGTCTCACTGCTCAAAATCGCCTGGAAGTTGGACAGCGTCCATGTGCGGTCGATCTCGCCGGTGAAAGAGTCCGTCGTCCAGAACGCCGAGATAAAGAGCGCGGCCAGCGCTGCGATATAGATGAGCAGAAACCAGCCAAGCGGAGGGGCGAGCAGAAGCCCGGCGCCGAGGCCGGGCTTCCGCCACAGAATTACGGACAAGCGACGGACCGCCCCGGAGAGCACTGCCGAAAGGCGGTCCGCCGTAGAGGCAAACACCGTATGCGTACGGTCGTTCAACCCTTGACCTCTTGCCACTTGCGCTGCCAGACGCTGTAGTCCGTGCAGGTCTTGGAGCCGTCGCTGCAGGTCGTCTGCGGCGTCTTCCAGAACTTGATCTTCTTGATATAGGTCGTCGCCTCGTCGAGGTGGTAGCGGGCGCAGGAACCCTTGTCCGCCTTGTCCATCTCGTCGCAAGCCTTGAGGTTCGCGGGCGTCTCACCGAAGAAGAGAGCCTGCTGCGCCTGAACGGCCGGCGTCGAGACATAAGCCATGAACTTGTAAGCGCAGTTCACATGCTTCGACTTCGCCGAAAGCATCCAGCTATCGGCCCAACCTGTCGCGCCTTCAGCCGGAATGGTGTCGGCAACCTTGGCGCCCGCGGCCTTCAGCGTGATCGTCTGATAGGGCCAGGCCGCGCCGATGATGACGTCGCCATTCTTGAAGAGCTCGATTTCATCCGACGCGAGCGCCCAGTACTTCTTCACCAGCGAGCGCTGCTGCTTCAGAAGCGCGGCCACGGCGTCGAGCTGCTTCTCGGTGAGTTCATAGGGATCCTTGATGCCAAGGCTCGGGTCCTTCACCGAGAGATAGAGCGCCGCATCCGCGATCTGGATCGGATTGTCCGGCACGCTGATCTTGCCCTTGTACTGCTCGTCATAGATCGCGCTCCAGCTCGTCGGCGCGGAGGCAATCTTGTCGGTGTTATAGAGCAGAACGTTCGGGCCCCATTCATAGGAGAGCCCGTAGTGAAGACCCTTCACCGTGTTGTGCGGCGGCGCCTTCAGGTCCGGCACGAAATTCTCGAAGTCCGGAATGAGCTTGACGTCGATCGGCTGCACCGTGCCGCCATAGATAAGACGAAGGCTCGCGTCGCCCGAAGCCGAGACGAGATCATATTCGCCGCCGCCGCCCTGGCGCATAAGCGTGACCATCTCGTCGGACGAGCCCGCATATTTGCGGTTGACGATGCAGCCTGTCTCCTTCTCGAACGGTTTGATCCAGGCGTCTTCGGCATAGCCCTCCCAGGCGACGATGTTGAGGGCGCCTTCGCCCTTGCCGATGGTCTGCGGATAGTTCGGCGCTGCCGGCGCGGCGAATGCCGAGGCGGAAAACGCGATCGCTGTGCCGAGGCTGATGCCCGCGGCCAGGGTCCGTGTCAATTTCATCATCTTGCAGCCCTCCATTCCTGAAACGATTTCACTGAAGTTCGAACAGATTGTCCGGACGCCACGCCACTTGAACGGTCGTGCCCGCCGCGTCGCGGAAGCGGGCTGTCGTACGATCGAAATTCTGCCGCACGGCGGTCACCTCCGTGCCGTCGGCGAGCGCCACCACATAGCGGGTGAACATGCCGACATAGATGGCCTCCAGAATGCGCCCCTCTTCGACATGAAGGCCTGCTTCGTCGAAAAGCTGGCCGAGCGGCGCGATGCGGATCTTTTCCGGCCGGAGCACGAAACGCTTGCCCTCGCGCCGCAAGATGTTCGACGTGCCCACGAATCCAGCGATGAAATCGTCGGCGGGCTTTTCATAGACATCGGTCGGGGTACCGATCTGCACGATGCGGCCGTTATTGAAGATCGCGATGCGGTCGCTCATGGTGAGCGCCTCTTCCTGATCGTGCGTCACATAGAGGAATGTGATCTTCACTTCCGCCTGAATGCGCTTAAGCTCGGTCTGCATTTCCTGACGCAGCTTCAGATCGAGCGCGCCGAGCGGTTCGTCGAGCAGCAGCACCTTCGGACGGTTGACGATGGCGCGGGCCAGGCCGACGCGCTGGCGCTGGCCGCCGGAAAGCTCCGCGGGCTTGCGCTCGCCGAAATTCTGAAGCCGCACCATGCGGAGCGCTTCGACAACGCGCTCCTTGCATTCATCCTTGGGCACGCCCTTCGTCTGGAGGCCGTATGCGACATTCTCCGCGACGCTCATATGCGGAAAAAGCGCGTAGTCCTGAAAGACCGTGTTGATGTCGCGATCATAGGGTGGAAGCGCAGTAACGTCGGCGCCGTTCAATTCGATGAGCCCCTGATCGGGCTTTTCGAAACCCGCAATGAGGCGCAGCGTCGTCGTCTTGCCAGAACCGGATGGCCCGAGCAGCGTATAGAACTCGCCGCGCCGGACCTCGAGATCGACATGCTCGACAGCAACGACATCGCGATATTTTTTCTTTACGGCCGAAAGCCGGACGATCACCGGCTCCTCGGCGGGGCCAGCCTCTTCCGTTACGGCTTTTTGCGGCGCGATCCCGTTCAACGGCATACCTCTCCCGTTGCGAAGCAGATCAAAGCTTCACCATCACATGGCGAGCGACCGAATAGTCTTCGAGCGCATAGGCGGAGAGATCCTTGCCATAGCCCGACGACTTCATGCCGCCATGCGGCATTTCGCTTGCCAGCATGAAATGCGTGTTGATCCATGTACAGCCATATTGCAGCCGCGCGGCGGTCTGCATGGCCTTTGAAATATCCTGCGTCCAGACCGACGAAGCGAGGCCGTACTGGCTGTCATTCGCCCAGTCGACGGCCTGCTCGACATCGGTGAAGCGCGTGATCGAAACAACGGGGCCGAAGACTTCGCGCTGCACGATCTCATCTTCCTGCAAGGCGCCCGCAACGACGGTCGGCTCGTAGAAGAAGCCATTGCCCGCGCCGGGCTTTCCGCCGGTGAGGATTTCGACATGGCTCTGCGCACGGGCGCGCTCGACGAAGCTCGAAACGCGGGCGCGCTGGCGCTCGCTGATGAGAGGCCCAAGCTCGACGCCCTCGACATCCG
>JAJXZC010000678.1 GCA_021780275.1 Pseudomonadota bacterium | reverse complement strand
CGAAACGCCCGAGAAGATGCAGGCGCGGGAGGATTCCTATACGCGCAATCTCGCCTTCATCAAGAATCTGGGAAGCTCTCTCAATGAAGGTCTCGGCGCGCCGACGCTGATCGGCGAATTCGGCATTCCCTTCGACCTCGACCATGCCGCGGCCTACAAGGCATGGGCGGCTGGCGATCATGGGCCGACGCCATGGGAGGGCCATGTGGTCGCGCTCGACCTCATGTACAACGCCATGGATGCGCTGCTCATCTCCTCGACGCAATGGAACTACACCGCGTCGAACCGCAACGATCAGGCGGTGGGCGACGGCTGGAACCAGGAAGACCTTTCCATCTATTCCGCCGATCAGCGCGGATCGTCCAACGATATCAATGGTGGCGGTCGCGCGCTCGAGGGATTTGTCAGGCCCTATGCGCGAACGACTGCGGGCCGTCCGCTGAAGATGAAGTTCAAGCGTGAAACCGGCGCATTCCGTTATGTCTATGAGGCGACGCGCGAGGGCGAGACGGAAATCTTCGTGCCGAGGCTTCAATATCCCAAGGGATTCACGGTCGAAGTCGAAGGTGGGACGGCGGTGCGGGACGACGCCAATCAGCGCCTGCTCGTGCGGGCGGATATGCCAGGCAAGGTGGGCGTCAGCATCGCGCGGATCGGCTAGCCGGTAAGCGCAGCCGAGATCGCGTCGGCTGCGGCGCGCATGGGAGCGAGGTAGCGGCGGGCCGCTTCGACCTCCGTCATGGCTGAGCCGAAATAGCGCATGGTGAGCGCCGCGACGACCTGCTCTCCCTGCATGATCGGGATGGCGAGGCCGGTGGCCGGGTCTCCCGGTACCGGCGCGGTCGAGGCGTAGCCGCGTTTCCGGATGCTTGCGATGAGGCGTGTCACGGCCTTTTCGTCCTTCGCCATTGCGTTTGTCGGTGCATTCGACATGCGCAGAACCGAAAGGATCGTCTGGCGCTCCGTCTCCGGACAAAAGGCGATATAGGCGCGGCCAAGCGCCGAAAAGAGCATCGGCAGGCGCGCATCGAGATAGTTCGGCCCGGTGCCGAGAGGACTTTTATGAAGGGTGCCCGTGCGCACGATCATGGCGTCGCCATCGAAGGTCGCGAGCGCGACGGGCCATTTATGTTCGGCTGTGAGGGCGTGCATGATGGGCCGCGCGACTTCGACGACGCGGTCGGAATGGCGAAAGCCGTCCGACAGGCGCAACACGCGATCGGTGAGGCTATAGCCCGCGCGGCGCGAGACGCGGCGCACATATTTGCCGGCAATCAGGGTGTCCAGCAGGCGAACAAGCGTCGGTTTCGGCAGCGCCGTCCGCTCGTGCAGCCGCTCAAGCGTGGTCACCGTCTCCTCGTTGAGCGTTTCGAGAATGCGCAGCGCCCGGAGGATGGGCTGTACGGGCTCCTTGTCCATGGCGCGATCATAATTCCGTATGACGGAATTGCAAAACTTTGATCGCGCTACGGCAGGCTCCGCACGTCTAGTAATGTCCGGTTCCGACCGGGACGCCGACGTGGAGGACGCGGGATGAAAAAGATCGCCTATTGGGGCGGCATGATCGTGCTGGGCATTGCGCTCGGCCTCGGATCAGCACGCATGATGCTGGGGTTTGGCCAGCTCGACGGCGGCTACAGCGTCGGGCCTTGGAAAACAGGCACCGATTTCGGAAGCGCCAATGCCGGCATGTACACAAGGGCGCGTGTCGCGCTTTATGGGCTTCTCGCGCTCGATCGCAAGGAGACGATGTATTACACCGCCACCACTGACGATGCGGGCGCACCGCTCTCCGGCGATTGTACTTATGTGGTGGAGGGCAAGGATTTCGCTGCGCGCTGGTGGAGCGTCACGGCCTACGGACACGACAGCTATCTCATTCCAAACGACGCCAATATCTATTCCTTCGCCAAGACGACGGTGAAGCGCGAGGCGGATGGCCACTACATCGTGCGCGTCTCCGCGGAGCGTCAGGACGGAAACTGGTTGCCACTGCAGCGGGGGCAGATCTTTGACATGACCGCGCGTTTCTACAATCCGGATCCTTCTGTTTCCGCCGCGCCTGCTTCGGCGAAACTCCCAAGCATCAGGAAGGAGAGCTGCAAATGAAGCGCGTCCTGACATTCATCGTCGGCGCCGCAATCGTGGCGGGCGCCGTTCATGTGGCGGCCGTTTGGGCGCTTCCCCGTGTCGTCATGACGAAGGTGATGGCTGCAGTTGCGGGCGATGCCAAGGTGAACAAGTTCATTGAGCAGCCGCTTGCGACGGCGTCGGCACGGCGCGTCGTGCGACCGAGCCCGGATCTCGCCTATTCGATCTGCATTCTCGATCTCTCGAAGGGAGCGGTGCGCGTGCAGGTGCCGCTGACCGAGCCCTATACCTCCGTCGCGCTCTATTCCTCGACGACGGACAATTATTTTGTGCGCAACGATCGCGAGGCAAAGGGCAAGAAGCTCGATGTCGTCATTGTGTCGAAGGGTGGCGATGCGCCCGCGAACGTTCCCGAAGGCGCGGATGTCGTGACAGCGCCGACCGCCAAGGGCCTCGTGCTGGTGCGGCGCGTGGTCGAGAATCCGGAGGCTTTTCCGGCGTTCGACGAAGTACGCAAGAAGGCGACATGCGCTCCCCTTCAGGGATGAGCGCCGGACGGGGCCGCGGTCCGAGGAGGGAGTGCGGCCCCGCTTCGATCAGATGGTGTCGCTGACGGCGAGTGCGAAGGAGTAGACGAGGGCCACTTCCTTCAGTCGTTCGAACCGTCCGGGTGCGCCGCCATGGCCTGCTTCCATGTTGATGCGCAGCAGGGTGAGGTTCCTGTCTGTGCGAAGCGCGCGGAGCCTCGCCGCCCATTTGGCGGGCTCCCAATAGGTGACTCGCGGATCGGTAAGACCGCCCAGTGCGAAGATGTGCGGATAGGCCTGCGCGCGCACATTGTCGTAAGGCGAATAGGAGGCCATGTATCTGTAGGCTTCCTCGTCCTCGATGGGGTTGCCCCATTCGTGCCATTCGGGCGGCGTCAGCGGCAGCGATGCGTCGAGCATGGTTGCCATTACATCGACGAAGGGCACCTCCGCGATGATGCCGTTGAAGAGATCGGGCGCCATGTTGGCAACCGCGCCCATGAGCATGCCGCCGGCGCTGCCGCCATGTCCGACAATGCGTCCGCGCGAGGTGAAACCTTCCTTCGCCAGATGTTCGCCCGCCGCGATATAATCGGTAAAGGTGTTGCGCTTCTTCAGCAGCTTGCCGTCGGAATACCAGCGATAGCCTTTTTCCTTGCCGCCGCGAATATGCGCGATGGCATAGACGAAGCCGCGATCGACAAGCGACAGCGCGGTCACCGAGAACGATGCCGGGATGCTGATGCCGTAGGAGCCATAGCCATAGAGAAGGCAGGGCGCGCGGCCGTCGAGCTGCGTCGTCTTGCGGTAGAGCAGCGAGACGGGAACGAGTTCTCCGTCCGGTGCCGTGGCGAAGATCCGGCGCGTCACATAGTCAGCGGGATTATGGCCTGAAGGAACTTCCTGGCGCTTTCGCAGTGTGCGTTCACGGCTCTCCATGTCGTAGTCATAGACTTCGGCGGGCGTCGTCATGGAGTTGTAGGAAAAGCGCGTGCGTGTGGTGTCGTATTCGTAACCGGACGAGAGGTTGAGGTCGTAGGCCTCCTCGTCGAAACTGATTTCGTGTTCAGCGCCGTCGCCGAGGCGGCGGATGACGATGCGGCTCAGACCGTCGCGGCGTTCGAGCCGCGCGTGGTGATCGCGATAGGCGACATGCGAAAGGACGAGTGTGCCGGGACGATGGGGCACGAAGTCGCGCCAGTTTGCGCGTTCAGGCGCGGCAGCGGGTGCTTCCATGAGCTTGAAATCTTCCGCAGCGTCGAGATTGGTGAGGATGAGAAATCGCTCGCGGTCGGCATCGTGCTCGAGGTCATATTCGACGCCGTGCTCGCGTGCGGCGACGAGGCGCGGCGGTGTTTCTGGCGCGTCTGCCGGAATGAGGCGGATTTCGCTTGTCTGATGATCATGCGTGTCGATGAGCAGGAAGCGCCCGCTCTGCGTCTTGCCGACGCCAACATAAAAGCCGTGATCTTCTTCCTCATAGACGAGCGTGTCGTCCGTCGCGGACGTGCCGACGACGTGGCGGTAGACCTTGAGCGGGCGGTGCTCCTCGTCGACATGCACATAGAGGAAGCTCTTGCCGCTTGCGTCCCAGGCGATGTCGCCGGATGTGTCGGGCACTTCGTCCGCCAGATCTCTTCCGCTCGCTGCGTCGCGAATGCGGATCGTGAAATATTCAGAGCCCTTGCGATCTGCCGACCAGGCGACGAGATCATGCGTCGGGGCGTGGTCGACCTCGCCGATGCGGAAATAGGCTTCGCCTTCGGCTTCCTTGTTGCAGTCGAGAAGGACTTGCTCCGCGTCGTCCGGGTTGCGGCGGCAGAAGATCGGATGCTGCGAGCCTTGCGCGTAACGGAGGTAATAGGCGAAAGGGCCATCGGGCGAGGGGACGGATGCGTCCTCCTCCTTGATGCGGCCCTTCATCTCGGCGAAGAGCGTTTCGCGCAGGCTCTCCAGCGGCGCGAGGGCCGCGTCGGTGTAGTCGTTCTCGGCTTCGAGATAGGCGTGGATTTCCGGCGCAAGAACGGCGGGCTCGCGCATCACGTCGCGCCAGCGTTCATCGCGCAGCCAGGCATAGTCGTCCGTGCGGGTGATCCCGTGGTGGGTGTCAGATAGCGGGTGTTTGGCAGCGACGGGGGCAGAGGCAGGGGGCGTGAGGTTCATGCTGCGATACTCTTTGTCATCCCGGCCTTGTATCGGGGCGACATCAATAATTCGGATCAGGGCGCTTCCTGATCGTCGTCGGGTTCGAAGTCGAGCGCGGTGCCGTTCATGCAGAAGCGCAAGCCGGTTGGCCGGGGACCGTCGGGGAAGACGTGGCCGAGATGGGCTTCGCAGGTGGCGCAGCGCGCCTCGATGCGGCGCATTCCGTGGGAAACGTCTTCCTGCTCATCAACCGCGTCCTGCGCGATAGGGGCGAAGAAGCTCGGCCAGCCGGAGCCGCTTTCATATTTCGTTTCGGAGCGAAAAAGGGGCGCGCCGCAGGCGACGCAATGGAAGGTGCCCTTGCGGTGCTCGTCGAGCCAGGGGCCGGTGAAGGCGCGCTCTGTGCCGGACTGCCGCGTCACCTGATATTGCTCGGGCGTCAGTTCTTCGCGCCATTCCGTTTCGCTTTTGACCACCTTGGGGCGGGACTTGTCGGACATGGGAACCTCCGCTGCGGGAAGAATGCCCGCGCCGCACGAAGCGGCGCGGGCGGTATCTCATTCGAAAATGAGGCTGAGCGTCTCGGCGACCATCGCCGGGCGCTCCTGGCCTTCGATTTCCATCGTCACTTCATTGGTGACCTGCCAGCCGCCGGCCTTGGGCTGCGCGTCCTTCAGCTTCACGCGGGCGCGGACCTTGGAGCCGACCGGCACCATCTGGGTGAAGCGCACCGAGTTCGAGCCGTAGTTGATGCCGCGGGTCGCGCTCTTGACGGTGCTGACCATGCCCATGAGGTAGGGCAGCAGCGAAAGCGTCAGATAGCCATGCGCGATGGTGGGCATGCCGAGCTCTTTCTTGGCGCGCTCGGGATCGACATGGATCCACTGGTGGTCGCCGGTTGCTTCGGCGAACTTGTTGATCCGGTCCTGGTCGATCTGGACCCACTCGCTAACGCCGATCTCGTTGCCCTTTTCGGCGATGTAGTCGGCGACGGTATTGAAGGTGCGCATGCGCTGTCTCCCGTTCGAATTATGGGGTATTCCGCAGGGGCGTTAAGTCAGGCCCCGTTGGCGGGTAAACTAGCCGCGCGGGGCCGCGCCGCCAACCGGGAATCGGGGGGCGGCCGGAACGTGGCTCTCAGAAGGAAAGCCGCATGCGGACGCGGCGGTCGTCCTCGGAATCCGAGGTCAGGGCTTCGTTGAGCCAGCCCCATGCCTCGCCTTCCGACACGATCACGATCTTGGAGCGGGGCCAGCCCAGCGCCTCGAAGGCCCTGGCCACATTGGCCGCCCGCTTGCGGGCGAGGCGCACATTGGCCGCCTCGTCGCCCGTTTTGCTCGACTTGCCGAAAAGGCAGATCTGCCCGGCCTGTTTGCCGGTGGCGAGGCCATGGACATATTTGATCCGCTCCTGACCGTCCGGCTTGATGCGGCTCGAATTGGTGTCGAAGTAGACGTAGTAGTCCTGGGTGAAGGCGCGACCCGCTCCGGGATTGTTGCGGCAGCGGCCGCCATAGGTCGACACCTCGTCGGCCATGGCAGGAGCCGTGGCGACGGCGGGCGCGAGAAGGGCGAATGAGATGGCAAGACCGGCCGCGGCGCGCGTCAGACGTTCGATGTGCATGTTTGCCCCCATGAGATTCGGTGGGTCAAAGTAACACATTGGACGGCGGAAACGATGCGGGCGGCCAGTGGCCGCCCGCGGTGTCAAATCAGACGATTTTCGAATCCTTGTTGCCCCAGTAGCGGTCGCGGATGAGGCGCTTGTAGAGCTTGCCC
>JAJXZC010000339.1 GCA_021780275.1 Pseudomonadota bacterium | reverse complement strand
CAGCCGGATTTCGGCCCTCATATTGCGGCATTTAGGTGTCTGGCCACCTTGATAGCGCCTTTATGCAAAGCCATATGCGTCCTTAAGGCGATGCCATGGGGGAACTCACATGGCATATAGACGCTGAACTTGATGGGTAATGGACCGTCTTGCGCGGCCCAGACTTGACCCGGCCCTGATCTGAGGGCAATGGGTAACCCCGAACGAGATTGGTCATATGGATATGAATGTTGCTCTTGATGGCTTTGGCGCCAGCGTGAAAACCCAGGATCTGCCTGAAGTCAAAAAGCCGACCCGCGAAGAGGCTGAAGCCGCCGTCCGCACGCTCATTGCGTGGGCAGGCGACAATCCCGCACGCGAAGGCCTCATCGACACGCCCGGTCGCGTCACCCGCGCCTATGAAGAATTCTTTGAAGGCTACAACGCCGATCCCCTGCAGGAGCTCACCCGCACCTTCGAGGAAGTCGAAGGCTACAAGGACATGGTGATGCTCCGCGATATCTCGCTCGAATCCCATTGCGAGCACCATATGGTGGCGATCCTCGGCAAAGCGCATGTCGCCTATGTCCCGACCAACAAGGTCGTCGGCATTTCGAAGCTCGCTCGCGTCATCGAAATTTACGCCAAGCGTCTCCAGACGCAGGAAACCATGACGGCCCAGATTGCCGACACAATCAATCAGGCCCTCGCCCCCGCCGGCGTCGCCATCCTCATCGAGGCCAAGCATCAGTGCATGACCACACGCGGCATCAAGAAGCCCGACGTGGCCACCATCACCACCCAGTTCACTGGCGTTTTCCGCGACGATCCGCGGATGGAAGCCCGCTTCATGCAGATGATCCGCGGCTGAAAAGCCCCGAACTGAAAGCAAGATGGATGGCCCGCTAGAAGCGGGCCATTTGTTTTTCTGCTATGCATGACTGAGAACCAAAGACAGAGAACTCCCATGAACCCGATCTTTGCCCCGCGCGGCAGCCACGATGAAATCGAAAACGGCACGACCTTCATGCCGAAATTCGATGCCGATGGTCTCATCCCCGTCATCGCGCAGGATGCGGCAAGCAACGAAATCCTCATGTTCGCCTGGATGAATGAGGAAGCGCTCGCCCGCACCATCGAAACCGGCGAGGCCTGGTACTGGTCGCGCTCACGCAATAGCTTCTGGCGCAAGGGCGAAACCAGCGGCCAGACGCAGACCGTTACTGAAATGCGCATCGACTGCGATCAGGACGTGTTGCTCATCAAGGTCAAGGTCGGAGGCGACGGCGGCGCTTGCCATGTTGGCTATCGCTCCTGCTTCTTCCGCACCGTGCCCTTGACCGCGGATGCGAAGAGCGCCAAATCTCCTCTGACCTTGGAGATCAGGGCCGAGAAACTTTCAGATCACGGCCACAGCTGAAACCATCAGACAAAGCAGCGATGAACGACATAATCCCACCCCGCCCCAAAATCGGCATTGCCCTCGGCAGTGGCGTCGCGCGAGGCTGGGCACATATCGGCGTTCTGCGCGTGCTGGGCAATGCGGGCATCGTGCCCGACATCGTCTCAGGCACCTCCATCGGGGCCGTCGTCGGCGGCTGCCATGTCGCCAATAAACTCGAACCGCTGGAAGAATTTGCTCGCGGCCTCACGCGCCGCCGCCTCATCAGCGTCATCGACTTTCGCTTTCGCGCCTCCGGGCTCATCGGCGATTCAAAGCTCGAGGCCATCCTCTACAAATATCTCGGCGCACAACAACTTCAGGACATGGAGCGCACCTTCATTGCTGTCGCGACCGAGCTTTCGACCGGCCATGAAGTCTGGATGCACGAAGGAAGCCTCGTGCAGGCGATCCGCGCCTCCTACGCCCTTCCCGGCGTCCTCGCCCCGGTCCCCATAGACAATCGCTGGCTGATCGACGGTGCCCTCGTCAATCCCGTACCGGTTTCCGTCGTGCGCGCGCTTGGTGCCCGCGTCGTTATTGCCGTCAACCTAAACACCGATCCCTTCGATCCCGTCGCACGGCGGCAGGCACGTGCGCATCACCCCTCGCTCTATGTGCCCACACCGCAGCCAAGCCGTGTCGCTCCCGATGTCGAAAAGGAAATCGCCGCCCTGATCGAAGAAGGAACGATTGGCGCTCCCACCGATACCGACGCTGCACACGATGAATCCTCCGCCCTCATGGAAGGCATCAAGAGCACCTTCAACAAGATGCGCGGTTCGAAGAGTTCCTCCGAACGCGAGATCGTCAAACGGGCACTGGGCAGCGCGCAACGCGGCCCCGGCTTTGCCAGCGTACTCCTTGCCTCTCTCAATATCATTCAGGATCGACTTGCCCGCGCGCGCCTCGCCAGCGATCCACCGGACATCGTCATCGCACCGAAAGTTGGTCATCTCTCATTGATGGAATTCGATCGCGCAGACGAGTTGATACGGCTCGGCGAGGAGGCAGCCGAAGAGGCTCTCCCCGCCATCCGCGAGACCATCGAAATGCTGTCATGAAGTGGTTCAGCTGTTCGCGATGTAAAGCTTGAGCGCCTCAGTCTCCATCACCGTCTCGGCGATGCGATGCTTGACCACGTCACCAATTGAGATGATGCCAACCAGCTCGCCGTTCGCGATCACCGGCAAATGACGGAAGCGTCCCTCGGTCATCCGGTCCATGAGCTCATCAACGCTGTCGTTGAGTTCGCAGGTCACGATCCGCGAGGTCATGACCTCGCGAGCCGTCCTGTCGAGCGCTTCAGCGCCCGAATGACCAATCGCTTTCACGATGTCTCGTTCGGACAGAATTCCGGCCAGCCGTTGACCTTCCATCACCAGCACCGCGCCAATCCGTTTTGCAGCCAGCAACCGTGCAACTTCGCCGAGCGTCACACTCGGGCTGACCGTCTCAACGTCCGTTCCCTTGGCCTTGAGGATCGTGGCTACATTCATGGCATTTCTCCCTTATGCGTGGAGCCGCAGACCGGTGCGCAATCGAGAAACCCGCCGCCGCTTCGTCCGATCTCCACATTGACGCTCATGTTGCGACATTCCGACGCAGGGCGCAAGGAGAGATACATGCAATTTACTATCAACTAACAAGCGCCCTGCCAGCCCTGAGTTCAGCTAGTATCCACAGAACGGCCAACTCAAAGGGATTCGGCAGTCTTATGTGGCAACGCATTTACCTTGCGCGCCTGAAGCGCGATCTGGACCGCTGGATCGAGCGCGGCTGGATCACGCCTGCCAATGCGCAGGCGATCCTGAACGATACGGGCGCCGACGCCACCACGCGCTACATCCACCAGATACTGGCCGTCATGGGCGCGGTCCTCGTCGGCTTTGCGGCCATGAGTTTCGTTGCCGCCAACTGGGCGGTCATTCCGAAAATCGTGAAACTTGCCCTCCTCTTCGCCGCGCTCTGGAGCGCCTGGGGAGCGGCCGTGTTCGCGGAGCGGCGTGGCCACCCCGCCTATGCCGAAGCCGCCGTCATCGGCGGCCTCGCGCTCTTCGGCGCAAACATCATGCTGATCGCCCAAATCTATCATGTCGCCTCGGCCACCCCGACGTGGGTGCTGCTCTGGAGCCTCGTCGCGCTGGCCGCCGCATGGAGCCTGTCGTCGCGCGCCGCGCTGGCGATCTCGCTTCTCCTCACCATCACCTGGTCGATCTGGGCCGTGCAGATGGACGAGAGCATCATCCACTGGCCCTTCCTTCTGCCCTGGGCGCTCGCGACATGGCTTACGTTGCGCCTCAGCTGGCGGTCCGGCCTGCATCTCGCGCTACTCACCTTTCTCGTCTGGATACCCGTCAATGCCGACGGCCTCATGGCGCTCATCGGCTGCGGCGAAGGCGACCTGACGGCGCTCTTCACACTCACAGCGCTCATCATCTGGATCATCGGCGTCAGGGTTTCGGCAACATCGCTGCGCTTCGGCGAAATCCTTGAAACTTACGGCATGATCATCGCCTTTGGTCTTCTCTGGACCTTGCAACTCCAGAAGAACGACAGCGACGCCGGTTTTATCTGGGCCGTGCTCGCTCTCGTCGGCCTCGCCGCCGTCGCTGCGTTGGCCTATGGACAACTCACCTCCAAACGTCTCTCCATGCGCGACTATGCGGGCCTCGTCGCCGCCGCCCTGGGCGCCACCGCCTACCCCCTCCTCGCCAACCACCAGGAATTCACGCTGCTCGCCTATGCCGCGATCTTCATGGCGCTCGCCATCTGGCTCGTCGCCTATGGCACGGGACGCAATCACCGCATAGCGCTCAACGCCGGTCTCATCGCCTTCACCGGCGAATGTCTCTACCTCTATTTCCAGACGCTCGGCACCCTGCTCGACACGGCCGCCTTCTTTGCCTTCGGCGGCGTCATCCTCATTGCAGGCAGCATCATCCTGCCGCGCATCCGCCGCCGTCTCGTCGCCTCTGCGAATGAAGAGGAGACCGGCAAATGAGCAAGCTTTCGAGATACGGTATGGCGGTCCTCGCCCTCGTCGTCATCCAGACATTGATCCTCGGCTGGATGGTCATGAGCCGCGTCCAGATATTGCGATCATCCGATGTGGTCACGTTGCAAAGCGAACCCGTCGATCCGCGCGACCTGTTCCGCGGCGACTACGTCACTTTGAGCTACGGCATCAGCTCGCTGCCACTGACCAACATCAACGGCGACATGTCGTGGAAGAAAGGCGATATCGCCTATGTCGAACTGACGCCGACAAAGAACAATTGGCGCGCCATCGCCGCCTTCCACGAACACGCCGTTCCTGCGCTTGACAACAAGATCATTCGCGGCCGCATCACTTTTCTCGATACGACCCGCAACATCGCGCATCTCGACTACGGCATCGAGAGATATTTCGTGCCCGAAGGCGAAGGCCGCGCGCTCGAGAGTGAGCGCAACAAGCGGGCGCTCTCCGTCGATGTCGCCATCGCCTCCAATGGCGAAGCTGCCATTAAAGGCATCCGCATCGACGGAAAGCCTGTTTACGAAGAGCCTCTCTTCTAGTCCGCCCCGCGCCAGTTGCCATGGAAGCCATAGGGCACGCGTGTCGGCAGTTCGACCCGTGCAATCGGCCCCTTTGAGATGTCGTCCGTATCGAGCACCACGAAGTCGCTGAGGTTGCGCGTCTGATCATAGATCAGCGACACGAGCCAGCCGTCCGCTTCCGCCGCCATTTCCTTGCGCGGCACGAAGACAGGCTCCAGTACGAACTTACCCGGTCCAGGACGATAGGTCTTGCGCGACCCCTTGACGAGATCGGCGTGCACCAGCGTATCGAAGGGACGTCCCTTCGCGGGCTCTCCCGTCAGCGACGCATAGAACCCGTGCCGATAGGCAAGTCCGGTAAAACGCTCATCGAGACGAGGGAACTCGCCGCCCAGATCGCTCAACGGTTCTTCCGTATAGCTGTCGCTATTGCTGTCGAGATCGAAGGTCCAGCGCACAAGGTCGCTCTCTTTTTCCAGCACGCCGCTCGGCGCATTGCTGCCGTCGGCATTCGGGAAGAGTGGCACGCGCGCATATTTCATCATGTCGGCGATGATCCGTGTGCGCCCGCCCTCGTGGCTCGTATAGGCATTCATCGGGTGATAGACGTAGCACGGATCGCCCGTGAACCAGCGGATCGTCTCGACGCCCGCGTTGCGCGCCATGATGCCGATCTTGGTCGCCGTATTCGGATCCCAGGCAATCGTCGGCCCGCCCTTCATGATGCGCTCGACGTCGATCGTCGCCGGGAAGATCGGAAAGATCACATGCTCGTCCGTGGTGATGAAGTCATGCACCATAGCGGCATAAGGCGCCTTGAACATGTCGGCGCGCGTCACCTTCCCGCTCGCGTCCACGACGGTATAGGAAATATCCGGCGTGCCCGGCCCCGCCGCCATATAGCCGAAGAAAAGCATCTCGCCCGTCTTGGGATCGAACTTCGGATGTGCCGTCATCGGACCCTGATACTTACCCTCGAAATCCCATGAGCCCGAGGTCTCGAGCGTCTCGCCGTCCATCGCGACGGGCTGGTTGCCTTCATCGAGCGCCAGCAGCTTGCCGCCATGCCAGACGATATTCGTATTGGCGACATTGCGTTTGACACCTGCCGCTTCCGGCAGCGGCGCGCCGCCAAAGCCCGTGTCGATCAACCGGCGGCCGGCCTTGCGCTGCGCCTTGTATTGTTCTGTCCCCACCCAGCGGTTGCGATAGGACACGCGACCGTCTTCCACCTTGATGGCATGCACCATGCCCTCGCCGAGAAACCAGTGATGCTGATGGCCGAGCGGCGGAAACATCGGGTTCGGTCCATTGCGATAGAGCGTACCTGCGAGCTCGCGCGGCACCTCGCCTTCCACGACCACGAGGTCGGGCGCATCGCACTCGCCCATAACAGGCGCGAAATTTTCCTGCAGCACAGGATTGTTTGGAAAAGGCTTCGACATGAGGTCCTCCCGACCACTGGCTTCGAATTTATAACAGTGTTATAAACTGGCGAATGACAGGAAGGCAAGCGAGTATTGCGAGCATGACGACTCAAGCCACCCACCCATCCGAACCCGATCAGGAAACCACCAACCCG
>JAJXZC010000031.1 GCA_021780275.1 Pseudomonadota bacterium | reverse complement strand
GATACGACCAACTTGCCGAAACATTCCTCGGCATGTTGTTCTTGGCCTCAGCACGTTACTGGCTCAAATTTGTCCACGCCGCCTAGCGGAGGTCTTCTGAGTAAAGCGTCGGGAGACAGGAATTTTGATGCCTGGAGTGCAATCGATCAGACGACAAAGGCGGTTCATGATTTAAGTGTCGAATACAAGAATGTGGGTATTTTTGCGCGGGGTACCTATTTCTACAATTCCGTCATGGATACTAATGGGCGGATGAACGACGGCACCCGCCAGGCGGGACGGTCGGATGCCAAGTTTCTCGACTTTCTCGACTATTACGCGTATGGCAATTGGGACTTAGCAGGCCGTTGAAAAAGCCGCTCGCTACGAGGCATCGATCATGATTCATTGGCTCCGAAGGGATTCGGAGGATAGGGCGTGCGGGGTAGCGACGAACGAGTTGGCGAACTGTTCAGTTATGTGGATCTGGAGGCACGGGTTCGGCAGAACCATCCGCTGCGCACGATCCGCGGGATCGTGAACGAGGCGCTTGTCGCGCTGGCGGACGATTTTGCGGCGCTGTATTCGCCGATCGGACGGCCGTCGATCCCGCCGGAGAAGCTGCTCAGGGCGATGCTTCTGCAGGCGTTTTACTCGATCCGCTCGGAACGGCTTCTGATGGAGCGGCTGGAATACGATCTCCTGTTCCGCTGGTTCGTCGGGATCGGCGTCGACGATCCTGCCTGGGATCATTCGGTGTTCTCGAAGAACCGGGACCGGCTGCTTGCCGGTGACATTGCGGCCAAGTTCCTGGCTGCGGTTCTGGCCCATCCACGCGTAAAGCGGCTTCTTTCGAGCGATCACTTCTCGGTCGACGGCACGCTGATCGAGGCCTGGGCCTCGATGAAGAGCGTCAAGGCGAAGGATGGTTCGGGCAACCCGCCGCCGGAAGATGGTGGGCGCAATGCGGAAGCCGATTTCCATGGCCAGAAGCGGTCCAACGAGACGCATGCCTCGACCACCGATCCTGATGCGCGGCTCTACAAGAAGGGGAAAGGCAAGGAGGCAAGGCTATGCTTCATGGGGCATGGGTTGATGGAGAACCGTCACGGCCTTTTGATCGACGCCTGCCTGACCTTGGCCGACGGGCATGCCGAACGGGTGGCGGCACTTCATATGATCGAGCCGCATGCCGACCGGATATGATCGAGCCGCATGCCGACCGGCCGCGGCCGATCACGCTCGGTGCTGACAAGGCCTATGATGTAGAAGACTT
The DNA here is from genome assembly GCA_021780275.1 of Pseudomonadota bacterium. The sequence goes on along the minus strand of JAJXZC010000031.1, from coordinate 5,305 downwards.
CGTCAACGAGTTGCGCTCGATGAAGGTGACGCCGCACGTGGCGCAGAATACGAGCGGACGAAGTTCGGCGATCGACGGGCGCACGACCCGGCATGGCGGCTACGCGGTCAGCCAGCGCATCCGCAAGCGCATCGAAGAGGCATTCGGCTGGATCAAGACGGTCGCCGGGCAGGACAAGACCCGGTTCCGTGGCCGCGACCGTGTCGGCTGGGCCTTCACCTTTAGCGCCGCCTCTTACAATCTGGTGCGCTTGCCGAAGCTGCTGGCGGAGGCCGGGTGATGGCAAGAGTTCCTGCCTTTGCCAAAGCCTTTATCGGCCGCTGGCGCATCGTCGAGATGGACACTTGGGACAATGACTTCCTTGATCTCGTCGAAGAGGCTCATCTCACCTTCCAGGGCGCGGCGGACGGCGAAATTGCTTTTGGCGCATTGAAGGGCTTCCTCGATGTCCGCTACGGCGCCCGCAACGGATCGGCTTGCGCCGAGTTCTCGTGGCAGGGTCATGACGAAAATGACCCCGCATGCGGACGCGGATGGGTGATGCTGGGCACCGCAGGCCGCCTCGTCGGGCACATTTATATCCACAACGGTGAGGAGTCAGGATTCGTCTGCGAGCCCGGATGACTTCTTCAACATCCTGCTAGTCTCGGGTCTTGTAGATTATATCCGCCGCAAAAAGACAATATTCAGATGATATACGCCTGGATTTTCTTCGCGCTCAACCTGCTCGCGCTCCGGATATGGGGCGCTGATGCCCTAAGGCATGGCTTGCCCGAACCCTTCGGGGCGCTGGCGGTCGACACGCTGGGGATCACGCTCGCCGTGGTCGTCGCCCTCGTCGTCGACCGGCTCGTCGCGATCATCTACTGGAACGGGATTTTCCGCCGCCGCAAGGGGCACAAGGCGCCGGCCCTCGTGCGCGACCTCGTGACCTTTACCCTGCTCGTGATCGGACTTTCGGTGGGGCTCTATGCCGAGGTCGGCGTCGCGGCATCCGGCCTTGCGGCGGCCTCGGGCGCGGCGGCGGTCGTGCTCGGTTTTGCCTTGCAGACCATGATCCTCGATCTTTTCAGCGGCCTGTCGATCAACCTCGACCGGTCCTATGTCATCGGCGACTGGCTGACGATCCATTCGCAGGAGCTTGGCGGCGAAGCCTATGGACGTGTCGATGGCATCAGCTGGCGAACGACCTTTCTGCATCTCGAGGACGGCCGGCGTCTCATCGTGCCGAACCGGCTGATCACCGCCAATCCCGTCACCAATCACAGCCGCCCCAGCGGGGCGAAACGTCTCGCGGTGCGGGTCAATATCGACATTCGCGCGGCGTCCGAACGGGTGCTGGGCGTTCTGCTGGGCGAGGCGTTCAAGGCGGTGCGCATGGCCGGGCTCGCCCAGACGCCGGCGCCAGAGGTTCTTGTGGCGGGTGTCGAAGGCGACGTGGTGACCTACGAAATCCGCTTCCATGCCTTTCCGGACCGGGTCGAGCCATCGGTCGCCCGGTCGATCATGCTCCGCGCGCTGCAGGATGCCGTGCGCCTGACGGCGCTGCCGACGCCCGTCGAGCAGATCGAGTTCATGCCCACCCCCCAGGCGTCGTCAGCCGCGACGACGATGGCCGAAATTCGCGACGCGATCGCCGCCGTCCCTCTTTTCGCCGAGACCCTGTCGAGCGAGCAGGTCGATGATCTCGCGGCACGCTGCGCGCCCGCGCGGCTTCCCGCCGGCCGCAATCTCATCGTTCGCGGCGATGTGGGGGCGTCGATGTTCGTCATTCTCGAAGGCGCCGCCGCCGTCGTCATAGCCGGACCCGACGGCCTCGATCAGGAGGTCAACGTCCTGGCCACCGGCGACATTGTCGGCGAGATGTCTTTGCTCACCGGTACGCCGCGCAACGCGACGGTGCGGGCGCTGACGGCATTGAGAGTGCTCGAGATCAGGAAGGAGGCGATCGAGGCCTTGCTCGACCTCTCTCCGGAGCTGCTCGAACGGTTCAGCCGCGTTCTCGCCGTCCGCCAGAGTCAGCTGGACGAGATTTCAAGCCGGACGGTGAAGACGCGGTCCACCGAGACCGATCTGCTTGCGAAGATGCGCGCATTCTTTTTCCGGGCGTTCCGCGGCGAAGACGCCGCCGACGCCTGAGCGGGTCAGCGTTTCAATAGCCTTCGCCCACGCACTCGTCGATGAAGTCGCAGCCGTCTTCATCGCCATCATTGTCGCCGATATTCGGCGCGCCGACGATGTCGATATTATGCGTCGCCAGTTCGTCGGCGAGTTCCTGCATGTCGCCGCCACCGAGGTCGGGGTCGTTCTCATCCTGCTCGAAGGCATGGCCGTAGAGCGGGAAGGACGTCACCTGAATGATGTTGTGAAAGCTGCCATCCCAGGCCTTGGGACCATCGACATTGCCGTCCGCGCCGATGACGATGGCGGTGCCGGGTTCGGTCAGTCTGACCGTCGAGCCGTCGGACAGCGTGATCTCGCTCCAGCCCTCGACGAGGATGATGGTGAGACGTCCGTTTTCAACCATGAAGTCGACGATCGTTCCGCGCACGCCGATCGTCGCCACCGGCGTCTTGAGCGCATAGCTGTGCGGATCCTGACTTCCCGAGACAAAGCGGAAGACGCCCTTGCTCACGTCGAGCACCACATCGCCCTTGGCGCGGGCGGGGTCGAAGACGAAGCGGTCGAGCTTCACCTCCGATTTCGGACCGACGCTGAGCGAGGTCTGATCGATGAAGAGAAGCTGGGCGGTGTCGGCCGGGCCGGTGCGGACCGTTTCGTCCTGAACAAGCGCGGCGCCCGTCGTCAGCGGTTGCACAACGGTTCCGATCACCGCGTCCGCCTTGTTCTTGACGGCGGCGGCGACACCGATCTGGTTAACGGAGGCAATGGCCCCGGAGCATGAGAGCCCGAGGATCGCGACGGACCCGATCATCCACAAGCCAAGTCTCTTCATCATTCTGATCTTCGATCTGTTCGTCACCGCATCTTCGGTCGGAAGGATACGCATGTCTCCGCGCCGATTTCCAATTCGATTGTATCGAAGGCGCATGGTTCCGATTTCAATGTCTACAATTGTAACATTTTTGCCGCGCGTGACGTGAACCGGCATGGTGCCCGTTTTCGAGGCACCGATTTGGCTATGCAGAGCCGGTGGTGACTCTGTTAAATGGCGCGCGTGGGGTTCAAGTTCGTCTCGGGGGTTAATCCGTGCGCCGCATAAGATGTGCAGCCATAATGCTGGCTGCGATTACCGTTGCCGTGCCGTTGGGCGCTGCGCGGGCCGACGAGTTGTCCGATGCGTTTGTGGAAGTCATCAAAAACCCGACGGATACGGGCGCAAATCTACGCTACGCGAAACTCGCGGAGGCGAAGGGAAAGCCCCGCCTCGCGCTGGTGGCCTATGAGCGGGTGTTGTTGAACGATCCGGCGAACGAAGAAGCGCGCGCGGGATTGCAGCATATCCGCCGCGAGATCCAGCCGTCGTCCACGCAGTTTCGCGTCGAGGTCGGAACGAGCTGGGACTCCAATCCGCAAAATCTCTCGAGCGGCGGCAAAAATGAACCGGGCATTTTTGCGAGCATTGCCGTGCGCGACGAACGGTCGGCGGGTTCGTATGGCTGGCGCACGACCGGCATCTTTTCCGGCGACGTCGTCAAGGACACGAGCGACCTCAATTACGGCTATGTCGGCGCGGGCACCGGCCCGGTGATCGATCTGACGCCGGGCCTGTCGGTCTACACGGCTGTCGGCCTCGGCGCGGCCCAGCTCGACCAGAAGCTCTATTACCGCGAGGCGAATCTGGCGGCGACCTTCGAGGGGCTTTTCGGCGGCGCTTATGAATCCGTGCGTCTGCGCGCGGGCGTGCGCCACTACGGACCCTACTTCACGGCGGACAAGGGCTATTTCGCCGATGCCATCGCGAAGTTCTCAGTGCCCCACGTGCTTGGCGACAACGACCTCGTCGTGATCTCACCCTGGCTGCGCTGGAGCGGCATCAACGGCGCAGCGACGACGTTGAATTTCGACGAGATTCAACCGGGACGCTATCGCGAAATCGGGGCCGGGCTCGACTATTACGCGATCGCCGCGAGCGACATCGTGCTTGGCACGGGCCTGAAGGCACGTGAGCGGTACTATTCGAGCGCATTGTCCAGCGGCAGCAAGCGGCAGGACAGCTACATCGCGCCGGATGTCTCCGTGACCTTCAAGGATGTGCTGATGTTCCAGTCTGACATCAAGCTTCAGTACACCTACAGGTACAACCGCTCGAACGAAGACTTCGGCGAGTATCACGATCACGCCCTGGACCTGAGCGTCATCTATCAGTTCTGATCGCCGGATCCGTTCAGGCGCGCTTCAGTCGGGTCAGTACGTCGCCAGCACGACGAGGATCGCCGTGTAGGTCAGATGATGGGCGAGCTGATCGGCGCCGAGCGCGAACCAGAAGCCGGCGTCCTCGCTCGTCCAGCCATGGGTCCTCGTCACGCGCTCCTTGAGCCAGTCGACGTGATAGTGGACGACAAATTCCGCCGCGACGATGCCGGCGAGGAGGGCGGTATTGGCGCCCTGCAAGACGAACAGCGCGGGAAGCGAGCCGAAGGCATGCAGGCCCGCGTGAAGCAGGCCGCCCGGATGCCCGTAAATTCCCTTGTTGCGAAACTGGTAGGGCGTCTGGAAAACGAAATCGAAAAGGAAGTGCTTGACCTGAAGCAGGACGAGCGCGACGAGGAGCAGGACGAGAGTTTCGTTCATCGATGTAAACCTGGACGCGATCTCTGGATCATTTTTCTTCGGCGACGAATGTGCCGTCCCAGTCCGGTGGCGGCGGGCTCGTCCTGAACGCCTCTATGCGTTGCTCAAAAAGGTTGTAAAGCGTTTCGAGCGACTTGACACCGTTGCTTCGGCAGCCGCCGAGCGCTGTCGCGGCGCCCTCCCAGTCGCGACCCCGATAGAGTTCCAGGAAGGCATCATGTGCCGCGGCGACATCGGCATAGCGGCTCCGGTCGCAGCCAAGCGTGTCCATGAGCGTGTAGATGCGCGAGGGTCGCGACTTGCCCTTGACCTGCACGAGGTCGACTTCGAGAAAGGCGAGGTCCGGGCAACGGGACGCCGTCTGCTCGCCGATGATCGTCGTCAGCCCGTAATGCTTCGACAGGCCTTCGAAGCGGGACGTTGTGTTCACCTCGTCGCCGATGGCCGAATAGTCGAAACGCTGGGTCGAGCCGAGATTGCCGACGCAGCACTCGCCGGTGTTGAGCCCGAGGCCGATCCGAACCGGCGTGAATGGCCGGCCAGCTTCGGC
>JAJXZC010000773.1 GCA_021780275.1 Pseudomonadota bacterium | reverse complement strand
ACACGCAGATCTCCGTCGCCACCGGCTGGGGCGCCACACTTTCGGTGCGAGTTGCGCCGGGCGCAGGTTGGATCATGCCCGACCCTGGCATTGAGATCACGATGAGCTGCCGCGCCGCCGATGTGAGAGTGTTCTGACACAACGCCGCCGGGGGCGGCCCCTACAAGCGCGATCGTCGCCACAAAAGACGCCGCGGCGACCAGCACGACGCCATGAACCGCCGGGATCGGCCCGCTTTCGATCATCGCCGCAAGCGCCTTGCAATGTTCCTCGCTCAGACGAGGCGACGGGTCCGGCGCTTTGCTGTCTCTCAGCCGTCCGGGTCTGAAGCGTTGAACTTTACAACCCAGTCGCGAATGATCCAGTACGTAACCCCGGCGATCTTGGTCGCCTCCGTCCGGCTCGCCCTGTCATAGATAGCAGCCACTGCGAGCAATCGCCGTGCTTGTGCGCCATCCTTGCTCTTCTTCGCAAGCACGCGCAGGCCGGAGGCGTCAAAATCAGCCCGAATCGGAACCGGCATGGCCGACCTCCTTCCTTCACCCCCTCGAATCAAAACCCGGCCGGCTTAGTCGCGATCTCCGAGACTTCGTATTATCCAATAACCCAGAAAATCCGCCGACCCCCAACTCAGAAAAACCATAGGCGTAAAGGCGCCGGACAAGTGACCCAGCAGAAGTTCATGGCTTGATCACGCAGGAGGTGTCGACGCTAAACTCGTCCGACAATATTTCTATTGGGCTTCAGTTAGAGGGCCCGCTCGCGCCGGAACCACGGATTTCATGCTCCAGAGATCGGAGCCCGTTTCCGCCGGCCATATGGAATGTCAGCTTTTCAAGCGTAAGGTCCGCGCGCGGCGTGTCGAGTTCGACCTCGCCACGGGCCAGCACCATGAAATGGTCGCCAACCAGCATCGCATGATGCGGGTTGTGGGTGATGAAAATCACGCCGATGCCCTGTTCCTGCGCCGCTTGCTTGATATAGCGCAGGACGAGGCCCGATTGCGCCACGCCGAGCGCAGCCGTCGGCTCGTCGAGGATCAGCACGCGCGCGCCGAAATGAACGGCTCGGGCGATCGCCACCACTTGACGCTGGCCGCCCGAGAGCGTGCCAACCGGCTGTTCAAGGTCTTCGAGATCGATACCCATTCGGTGCAACTCGACCTGCGTCTTTGTCATCATCTGCGCAGTGTCGAGACGACTGACGGGGCCCTTACCCTTCACCAGTTCGGAGCCGAGAAAGAAGTTTCGCCATACGGGGAGGAGAGGGACCAACGCGAGCGTCTGGTAGACCGCCGCAATGCCAAGATTGAGCGCCTCGCGGGGCGAGGAGAAGTGTCGAGGCTTTCCATCGACGAGATATTCGCCTTCGTCGTGGCCGAACAGCCCGGCGACGATCGAAATCAGCGTCGATTTGCCGGCGCCGTTGTCGCCGAGAATGCATGTCACTTCCCCTTGGCGGATGCACATGCTTACGCCGCGAAGCGCGCTGATGTTGCCGTAGGTCTTGCCGATATTCTTGAATTCGATAATGGGCGCGTCGGAACTGGACATCTCACTTCCCCTTGCTGGCGCGGGCGCGGATCCAAGTGTTGACGACTGTGGCGAGCAAAAGCATCGCGCCGACGAAGAACTGGAACCAGTCGGCGTCCCAGTCCGCGTAGATGACGCCTTCCGTCGTCATCCCGAATATGAACGCGCCAAGCGCAGACCCTACGGCGGATCCATAACCGCCGGTGAGCAAACACCCCCCGACCACCGAAGCGGCGATGTAGAGCAACTCGTTGCCGATGCCGGCGCCCGATTGCACCGTGTTGTAGGCAAAGAGCAGGTGCATCGCCAGGAACCAGCAACCAAAGCCCACGGCCATGAAGAGGCCGATTTTGACCTTGGTCACGGGAACGCCGACCGCGCGGGCGCTGTCGGCGCTGCCTCCCACCGCCACGATCCAGTTTCCCACTTTTGTGCGCAGAAGTATCCAGGTGGCGACGATAACCAGCACGAGCCAATAGAGGATGGCGATGGATACCTGAACGCGGCCGAACTGGAAGTTCGCGGCAAAAATAGATTTGAGCGCATCGAAGCCCGCCATGCCGGAGATGTCTTCTGTCGCGACATTGCCGGTGATCAACTTCGTAAGCGCGATGTTGAGCCCTTGCAGCATCAGGAAAGAACCGAGCGTGACCAGGAAGCTCGGCAGCTTGGTGCGGATCAGCAGCCAGCCATTGACGGCGCCGAGCGCCAGCGCGAAGGCCAGCGAGAAGACGACGCCAACCCAAAGGTTGCCGGCGACGTGGGTCGCGAAGATGGAGGCCGCAAGGGAATTCGTGGTGACCGCGACGCCGGCCGACAGATCGAATTCGCCGCCGATCATCAGCATCGAGACCGCGACGGCGGGGATGCCGATGGTCGCCGCCTGATAGAGCACCGTCGTGAACGCCGGGATCTGCCTGAAAGGCGGCGCCAAGATCCAGAAGAATACAAATACCAGGATCGCGCCGCCAAGGGCGCCGGCTTCCGGCCGTTTGAGAATCTTCTTCCACGCGCTCTGCGGTTGCAGTTGCTGGCGCCGCGCGGTCTCCCCGGCAACGGTCATTGTGGTCTCTCCGGCCATCCTGGCGCACCTCCCGATCGCAGGCCCCGCGCGGATCGGGAGGCGAACCCCCGGACCCCCGCGGCGGCGCGTTGCGGTTCAATCGTTATTATGCATCGACCTAACGCGTGCCGGCCTTGGCGTATTTCGCCACGGCGGCGGCGTTTTCCTTGGTCACAAAGAACGGACCCGTCAGCACCGGCTGGCCACCGCCGACGGTGTCGCCGTTTGTGATGTTGAGCCAGAGCATGTCGATGGCTTCGTAGCCTTCGACATAGGGCTGCTGGTCCACCGCAAATTGTATCTCACCCTTCGCGATCAACCCGATCGCCACCGGGCTCATGTCGAAAGTGCCGACCTTGGCTTTTGAACCCGACGCCTTGACAGCATCGAGCACGACCGGCGCAAACGGCGCGCCGAGCGTGACGACATAATCGATCGTCGGGTCTTGTTGCAGCTTGGCCTGGGTGCGCGCCTTGACGGTCGGCATGTCGTAGCCGGTCGCGTAAAGCACCTCCATCTTCCCCTTGAACGTGCTCTTTATGCCGTTGCAGCGCGCTTCGAGTTGAACCGCGCCCTGCTGCTGGTCGAGGCAGACGACGTTCTTGGCGCCTTCGCTGTTCAGTCTCTCGCCGACCGCCTTGCCGGCGACGGTTTCATCCTGTCCGGCATAGCCAAGCAGTCCTTGTTCCTTCCATTGGTCGACGCCGGCGTTGAAACCGACGATTGGAATGCCGGCCTTTTCGGCCGCCTTTACCGTCGAGGCTTCGGCGTCGGGGAAGGCCAGCGTCAGGGCGATGCCGTCGACGTGCTGGTCGATTACGTTCTGGATCAACTGCGCTTCCTTCGGGCCTTCCGGGGCCGCCAGATAGATCAGCTTCGCGTTGTCCTTCGCCGCCGCGGCGCTGGCGCCTTTGCGAATGATGTCCCAGAACGTGTCGCCCGGCTGGGCATGGGTGATGATCGCAAAGGTCAGTTGCTTGCCTTCGGCGCTGGCTGGGCTTGCGAGAAGCGCGGCGGAGCCAGCGATCGCGCTCGCAGTCATTGCGAGCGCCGCCATTGTCTTCTTGTAGGTCATCAATATTTTCCTCCACCTTTTGCGCCATTTCGGCGCGATCTTGATCATCGCGTATGACGTGACCAATCTTCTCAATAGCGCATTCGGTCGGCGGTTTGGGAACCCGCGCTTTAGACGAAATGACCGAACGTCAATGGCGCTCGGCGTTTTGAACCCAAGAAACGCGCGCGCAATGGGGCAACGCGATTGTTCCAGAGCGTGTGCTCGCAGATTGCGCCGAAACAGTCTGCGTCATCTGGGATGCTCCGGGCTTCCTTCTTGTTTCCTCCACGGGTCGTTTTGATTTTCAGCACGCCCTTGGGCGTCCGTTGGCGCTGCTTCCTGATACCGACGCCGCCTCCCGCGCTGGACGCAATGCCGATTGCCAATCCGTACCATCATGCAATTGTCGCGTCAAGCAAGTTTACAAAGAACGGTTACAAAAGCCGCGTTCCGCAATTATCGTTGCGGCGGAGACCAACGCGCTGCGCTCGCAGCGCCTCTGCGCACCGAGGACGCTCGGAGAGACTTTCGCCGAACCGTTCGCGACCAATCTCCTCCTCCAAAAAACCCTAAACGGCGACGGGTCTAATCCAAGGTTGATCGCTTGCCTCAAAGCTGTCGACGACGGCCTCGACGAACGCCACGCCCTTGAGACCATCGTAGGCGAGCGGCACGTTCTGGCCGATGGGGTCTACCTCGCGGCGCTCTCGGCGCGCCCGTATCGCCTCCGCGAAGCCGGCGTAAAGATTCGCGAAAGCTTCAAGATAGCCTTCGGGATGTCCCGGTGGAGTTCGTATGCGCGCCTTCGCGTCGGCAGACAGATCGTCCGCGCCGCGTTTGATTGTCTGCGTGCGCCCGTTGAGCGGGGTGAGGACGAGTTCGTTGGGTTGTTCCTGAAACCACTGGAACGATCCTGTTTCACCAAATACACGCAGCCGCACGCCGTTTGAATTGCCGATGGCGACCTGAGACGACCACAAGAGACCGCGCGCGCCGCCTTGGTAGCGCATCATGACATGTGCATTGTCGTCGAGCGCTCGACCTCCTACGAAGGTCGCAAGGTCCGCCGTAAGCGCGTCGAGCTTCAACCCTGTCACGAACCCGGCCAGATGGTAGGCGTGGGTGCCGATATCGCCGATCGAGCCGCCGCGACCGTTCTTCTTCGGATCTGTGCGCCAGGCGGCCTGCAAATTGCCGCTGTTTTCGATGGCGGTGGCCATCCATTCCAACGGATATTCAACTTGCACGGTGCGCACGGCGCCGATCTCGCCGCGGGCGACGCGGACACGCGCTTCGTGCACCATCGGATAGCCCGAATACGTGTAGGTCACGCCGACGAAGCGGCCGCTTTCGCGCGCAAGTTTCTCCAACGCAACGGCGTCCTCAAGCGTCGCCGTCAGCGGCTTCTCGCAGATCACGTCGAAGCCCGCTTCGATCAGCGCTTTGGCGATCGGGTAGTGCGTGAAATTTGGCGTGCAGATCGCGACGGCGTCGACGCGATCGTCGCGCGCCGTCTCTCCTGCAATCAGATCCTGATACGCGCCATAGCTGCGGGCGGGATCCAAACCTTCGCCGATAGCGAACTCGCGACCGCGCTGCGGGTCGACGTCGAAGGCGCCGGCGACCAGTCGCCATTTGCCGTCCAGCCGCGACGCGATACGGTGAATGTTGCCGATGTAGGCGCCCTCCCCGCCGCCCACCATGCCGAGAGTCAGGGGTCGTTGCACGGCCATCAATCCTCCAGTCCGAGCATCGCCCGGTTGGCGCGGCGATCCGCGCCGGATTTTACGAAATCGTCGAACGCGCGGTCAGAGACGCGGATGATGTGCTCGGAAATAAAGCGCGCGCCTTCGGCGGCGCCATCTTCCGGATTCTTGACAAAGCACTCCCATTCCAACACGGCCCAGCCGTCGTAGCCGTAGGTAGTGAGCTTCGTGAAGATCGCCCCGAAGTCGATCTGCCCGTCGCCCGGACTGCGAAACCGCCCGGCGCGTTTCGACCAGGGCTGATAGCCGCCGTATACGCCCGACTTGCCGTCGGGCCTGAACTCGGCGTCCTTCACATGGAACGTCTTGATGCGCTCGTGGTAATGGTCGATGAACGCCAGATAGTCGAGCGCCTGCAATACGAAATGCGAGGGATCGTACATCAGGTTCGCGCGCGGGTGCTGTTTCACCTTGTCGAGGAACATCTCCCAACTATGACCGTCGTGCAGATCCTCGCACGGGTGGATCTCGTAGCAGACATCGACGCCGTGCGCGTCGAAATCGTCGAGGATCGGCGTCCAACGTTTGGCCAGTTCGTCGAAACCTTCGTCAACCAACCCTTCCGGCCATTGCGGATAAGGATAAAGATAGGGCCAAAGCAGCGCGCCGGGGAAGGTGACGTGGCGGTCAATTCCGAGTCGCCTGGAAGCGCGCGCGGCGAACCGCAGTTGCTCCTCGGCCCAGGCGCGGCGCGCCGCCGGGGCGCCCCGGACGGCCTCGGGCGCAAAACTATCCATGATCTTGTCATGCGCGGGATGCACGGCGACGAGCTGCCCGGTGATGTGAGACGCAAATTCCGTGATCGCAAGACCGTGATCGGCGAGCAGGCCCTTCAGTTCGTCGCAATAGGCGTCGCTTTCCGCCGCCTTCTTCATGTCGATCAGGCGTGTATCCCAGGTCGGGATCTGCACGCCCTTGAAGCCTTTGTCAGCCGCCCATTTCGCCAGCGTCGGCAGCGAATTATAGGGCGCTTCGTCGGCGGCGAACTGCGCCAGAAAAACACCGGGGCCTTTGATCGTCCGCATGGCTCAAGCCTCCAGCCTTTTCGCCGGCGTCGGCGCGTCGTCGTAACCTCCGTACACCGATTGATCGAAGGGGATGACGGCGCCCGTCATCATGCCACTGTCGTCCGACGCCATCCAGAG
>JAJXZC010000295.1 GCA_021780275.1 Pseudomonadota bacterium | reverse complement strand
CGAGCATGAAAGTCGTCAACGCGCACAAGGGCATCCAGTCTTATGTGACGACGGTGACAGGCCTCGAGTTCCATTCGAGCCAGACACATCAGGGCGTGAGCGCCATTCAATACGCCGCCGAGCTCATCGCCTTCCTGATGAAACTCGCCGAAGAAATGCGCGAGCGTGGCGACGCATCGGGCCGCTTCCGTCCGCCCTATACAACGATCAGCGTAGGCACCATCAAAGGCGGAAGTGCGGTCAACATCATTCCCGGCCATTGCCGTCTCGGCTGGGAGTGCCGCCCGCTTCCCGATCTCGATCCGGAAGAAATCATCACGCGCTTCAACGCGCATGTCGCGCGGGATGTCCTGCCGCGCATGCGCGCGATCTCGCCGCACGCGAATGTCGAAACGGTGATGCGCGCCCGCTCACCCGGCCTTGCGGCTGAGGACGGCTCGCCGGGGGAAACGCTCGTCATGAAACTCGCGCAGTGCAATTCGGCGGAGGCCGTGTCCTACAACACGGAAGCCGGGCTCTTTCAGCTCGCGGATATTCCGACCGTCGTCTGCGGTCCGGGTTCGATCGACCAGGCGCACAAGCCCGACGAATTCATCGAGCTGGCCCAGATCGCCGAATGCGACCGCTTCATGGCGAGGCTCGCGGAGCATGTCGGCGGCGCATGACGCCGCCGGTGCCGGTTTAGGTCAGGGCTGGATCGCCTGCGCCATGTTGCGGTTGACCTCGGCAGTCAATGCCGCGTCGAACTTCTGCGCAATAACCTGCATCAGGTCCGAATAAGCCTTGTCGCGCTCATTGAGGGTCGCGCTCTGCAGAATGGTCTGCGTACCCGTGGCAGACACGGACGCGGAGTAGGAGGCATAGTCGCCCGGCTTGTCGCCCTGGATTGCGACATTGAGCTTCGCTTTCAGCGAGGCGGTGAGCTTCGTGTCCACCTGATCGCCGAAAAACCCTTCGACGCCACCCTTTGTCGGCAGGCGCGTTTCAACCACGCTGCCATCGAGAATGGTGAGCGTTCCGATGCCACGCTTGCCGACCGCGACGAGGCGCGTATCGGCCCAGCGCTGCGCGATGCCGGCCGGCGTCACCGAGTGAAGCTGCTCGACATTGGGAGCGCGGCCCGGCGGATTGTAGCGATCGTCAACCGAGATCGACGCCACGCCGAGCTTGATCGGACGGCCGACAAAACCGATGTCGGAGCGTGGCGCGGGCGGCGGCTCGTTCGCACAGGCGCCGAGAAGGGCGGCCGAGGCCATGAGCACGGCGGCTGCCATGTTGCGCGCGGAAAACTTCAAGCTCATTCCAGTCCCTCCTTCAACTTGTCAGCCGCGAAGAGATAGACCTCGCTGCAGAAATCGCAGGTCACCTCGATGGTGCCGTCCCGCGCCATGTCGTCGATCTCCGCCGCGCCGAACGAGCGCAGCACATCGGTCATCTTCTCGCGTGAGCAATGGCAGCCGAAGGCGACGTCGGCAGGCTCGAAAGCGCGCACGCCATCCTCATGGAAGAGGCGATAGAGCAGCTCCGCAGGCGCGAGCGCCGGATCGAGCAGTTCATGATCCTCGACCGTGCCGAGAAGGATCGAGGCGCGATTCCAGTTCTCTTCCTCATCGGTGAACGGCCTTGCATCCTCCGCATCACGATGGCCGGTGAGGCCGCCATCGCGGGCGATGTGCTGGATCATGATCGCGCCGGCGCGCCATGACGTGCCGCCATGCCCTTCCGCATCGCGCTGGAAAAGCGGTCCGGCGGCGAGGCGGATGCGCGTCGCGATCTGTTCGGAACTGGCGAAATATTCGTGGGCAGCCTCGGAAAGGCCCTTGTTCCCCAACGCGACGATGCCCTGATAGCGCTCCATATCCGCGCCCTGATCGATCGTCATGGCGAGATGGCCTTCGCCCAGAAGATCGGGCGTCGACGTGTGGCCCGCGGCGAGATATTGCGCGAGGCGTTCCTCGTCCATCAGGGCATAGCCGCGAAGCTGGCCGAAGCTCCGATCCTCGTCCGCCGTCCAGTAATCGGCGACGAGCATGCTCACCGGGCCGTTGCCGTTCGTCTGCAGCGTGAAGCGGCCCTCGAACTTCAATGCGGAGCCGATCATGGCGGTGAGCGCGAGCGCTTCGCCCAGCATGCGCGAGACGGGTTCGGGATAGTTGTGGCGCGTCAGCACCTGGTCGACCAGCGCGCCGAGCCGGATCACGCGACCGCGAATGCCGAGCCCCTCGATCTGGAAAGGCAGCACAAGGTCGTCGCGATGAGACACAAGACGATCGTTCAGGGAGCGCGGCTCCATATCACTCATCGAAAATCACTCAAGAAAAACACCACTTCAATACGCCCTTCTGCGCATGGAGCCTGTTTTCCGCCTCGTCCCAGACGACCGACTGAGGCCCGTCGATCACATCGGCGGTCATCTCCTCGCCGCGATGCGCGGGCAGGCAATGCATGAAGATCGCGTCCTTGCCCGCCGCCGCCATCAGCCGCTCGTTCACCTGATAGGGTGCAAGCAAATTGTGGCGATGTCGTGCCTTTTCCTCCGGCGTTCCCATCGAAATCCAGGTGTCGGTGGTGACGCAGTCCGCGCCCTTCACCGCTTCAAAGGGATCGGTGGTGGTGACGATCTTCGCGCCCTTCTCCCGCGCCCAGGCCAGCGCCCCGGCGTCGGGCGTCAGTTCCGGCGGGCAGGCGAGGCGCAACTCGAAATCGAGCTGGGTGGCCGCGTGGATCCACGAAGTCACCATATTGTTGCCGTCGCCGACCCAGGCGACGGTGCGACCCTTGATCGGCCCCTTATGCTCCTCGAATGTCATCACGTCCGCCATGAGCTGGCAGGGATGCGACTTGTCGGTAAGGCCGTTGATGACGGGCACGCTCGCATATTCGGCGAGATCCATCAGATGCTTGTGGTCGGTCGTGCGGATCATGATCGCATCGACATAGCGCGACAGAACCCGCGCCGTGTCGGCGATGGTCTCGCCGCGGCCGAGCTGCGTGTCGTTGCCATTGAGAAGCAGCGTCTCGCCGCCGAGCTGGCGCATGGCCACGTCGAAGGAAACGCGCGTGCGGGTCGAGGGCTTCTCGAAGAGCATGGCGAGAAGCTTGCCCTTCAAGGGGCTGTCCGCATCGGGCTCAGCCTGCGGCTTGCCCTCGCGCGAGGCCTTGCGCGCCTTCGCGCCATCAAGGATGGAGCGCAGTTGCACGGGCTCGACATGATCGAGATCGAGGAAATCGCGATAGGTCTTCAGCGCGTTCATTGCGCACCTCCCGCCGCCTTGGCGGACGTTT
Source organism: Pseudomonadota bacterium (assembly GCA_021780275.1). The sequence goes on along the minus strand of JAJXZC010000295.1, from coordinate 3,296 downwards.
GCGCAAGTTCCGCTTCAAGCGCCGAGCAAGCCCGGTCGAGCGCACCAAGCGCCTCGTCGAGATGGCTCTCGTCGATGATGAGCGGCGGCAGAAGCCGCACGACATTGTCGCCCGCGCCCACCGTCAACAGATGTTCCTTGCGCAGCGCCTGAACGAGATCGGTATTGGTGATGCGGCACTTGAGGCCGAGCATCAGCGCCTCGCCGCGCACTTCCTCGATGATCGAGGGATGCTGGTCGATCAGCCCGGCGAGCTTCTGTTTCAGCTTCACGCCGATCGACCGCACATGGGCGAGGAAATCTTCCTGCATCATCATGGAGACGGCGGCGTCCGCCACCGCCATGGCCAGCGGGTTGCCGCCATAGGTCGAACCATGCGTGCCGACCGTCATGCCGCGCGCGGCGTTTTCCGTCGCAAGACATGCGCCCACCGGGAAGCCGCCGCCCAGCGCCTTTGCGACGCTCATGATGTCCGGCGTCACGCCCGCGAGTTCATGCGCGAAAAGCTTGCCCGTGCGGCCAAAGCCCGTCTGCACTTCGTCGAGGACAAGCAGAATGCCCGCCTCGTCGCAAAGCGCGCGGATCTTGCGCAGGTCTTCGTTCGGCAGCACGCGAATGCCGCCCTCGCCCTGGATCGGCTCGATGAGAATGCCCGCCGTGGTCGAGGCGATCGCCTTTTCCAGCGCCTTCAGGTCGCCGAAGGGCAGATGCACGAAGCCCGGCATGTCGGGCCCGAAGCCTTCGAGATACTTCTTGTTGCCGCCCGCCGCGATGGTCGCGAGCGTGCGGCCATGGAAAGCGCCTTCGAAGGCGATGAGTTCATTGCGCTCCGGCGCGCCACCCACGAAGTGATAGCGCCGCGCCATCTTGATCGCGCATTCCAGCGCTTCGGCGCCCGAATTGGTGAAAAAGACGGTATCGGCAAAAGTTGCGTCGACGAGTTTCCGCGCCAGTCTTTCCTGCCCCGGAATCTTGTAGATGTTCGAGACGTGCCAGACCTTCTGCGCCTGTTCGGTCAGCGCGCTCACAAGGGTCGGATGGGCATGGCCGAGCGCATTCACCGCAATGCCGGCGCCGAAGTCGAGATAACGCTCGCCCGTCGCGGTGAAAAGATAGGGCCCCTCGCCTCTCTCGAATTCGAGGTCGGCCCGCGCATAGGTCGGCAACACTGGGGTAATCAAGATCAGGTCCTTCTCAATATTCCTTGGGTCCCTCGATGCTCGATGAAATGGTTGTCTGAGCATCGCGGGCCGGGCGACGGTCGGGAGATCCGAACGACAAACTGTCCTTCTCCGCAGCACCCTTGTGGTGCGCGGTTCTTCCAGTCAGCGTCGTCGTTTCCCGTTCAGGATCATTCGATCACTCTCCGTGCCCTCGCCGGGCGAACCGGCCAAAAGGCCTTGCGCCCAATAGAAAAAGCCGCCTGAGAAGGGCGGCGATCCGAGAAGCGTTGCAGTATTACGGAGCGTAGAGGGCCTGTCAAATCGGCCGGAGCCGGGGGCTTCAAGGCGCCCCCGGCAACCGGGCGGCCTTACCCCTTGAGCCGGTAGCCCTTGCGGAGCAGCCGGTCGCTGGCGAGCCAGAGGGCAGCATTGACCGCAATGGTCAGGATGACGCCCGTCTGGACCGAGCCGTCGGCGTGGCCCGTGAAGCCATAGCGGAAGCCGTCAATGAGGTAGAAAACCGGGTTCCAATGGGTGATCCGGTGGGCGAAATCCGGCAGTTGGTCGACCGAATAGAAGGTGCCGGACAGGAAGGTGAGCGGCAGAACGATGAAATTCGTCACCGCCTGCAGGTGGTCGAACTTTTCCGACCAGATGCCGCCCAGCATGCCGAGCAGCGACAGCATCAGCGAGGCGCCGATTGCAAAGAACACCACCGCCCAGAGATGGGCTATGCCCATGTCAACGAAGGGAAACATGCCCGCCGCCGTCACCGCGCCCACCACGACGCCGCGGGTGACCCCTGCCATGGCGATGCCGAAATTGAGCTCACCCGGCGAAAGCGGCGGCATCAATATGTCGACGATGTTTCCCTGCACCTTCGAGATCAGCAGCGAGGACGACGTGTTGGCAAAGGCGTTCTGGATCATGGTCATCATGATGAGGCCCGGCGCCAGGAACACGACAAAGGGCACGCCATGCACGGCGGGACGCAAGGAACCCACCGAAAGTGCGAAGATCGCCAGATAGAGCAGCGTCGTGATAACCGGCGCGACGATTGTCTGAGTCAGGACTTTCCAGAAGCGTCGAACCTCCTTCAGATAAAGCGTCCATGTGCCGAGCCAGTTCACTGCACCGAAGCGGCGCACTCCGCTTTCGGGAAAGATCCTCTCGCTGCCGGTCATGCTCATCCCTTGCCCCTCTTTTCGATCCCGTTATGTGGATGAGATTTAGGCTCTCGGTGCCTGCGGGGCAATGCCCGCCGCGCCTCGCTTTTCTGTGGATAAGGAACTCCATCCAGAACGGCGCGGTTGCGGAAATCCGGCTCTATCTTGTATATTTAATAACAGGGCCTACGAAATCTAGTGCAGTTCCATACGGGGCCCTTGCGGTCGCTCACCCTCGCAATCGAGCGCCGCGTGAATGGGGCCTCGATCGGTTGTCCGCGACCCGCGGATGGGACTGAGCATCGAGGCGAGGGGAAGGTGATCCAAATGTGGACCGATGAACGCGTCGAAATGTTGAAGAAGCTGTGGTCGGACGGGCTGAGTGCCAGCCAGGTCGCCAAGCAGCTTGGTGGTGTTACGCGTAACGCCGTGATCGGCAAGGTGCATCGTCTGGGCCTTTCCGGCCGCGCGACGCCGAGCCGCCCGGCACGGCCCCGTCCGCAGACGACGAGGGCGATGGCGCCGCTGCGCGGCCGCCCGGACCCGCTGGTGGTGGAACGCCGCGCTGAGGAACTGCGGAGCGAAGCCCATATCGAACGCGCCGAAATCGCGCGGATCGAGGCGGAAGCGCTCGAGCCGGCCCAGCGGGCGACCGTACTCACGCTCACCGAGCATACCTGCAAATGGCCGATCGGCGATCCGGGCCGTCCGGGTTTCCACTTCTGCGGCCGCGGCGCGGACTCCAATGCGCCCTATTGCACGGAGCATGCGCGGCTCGCCTACCAGCCCGTGCAGCCCCGCCGCAATCGCGACCGGACCCGCAAGGACAGCTACGCGATCTAACCTTCGCGTCGCTCCAATAAAGAACCGGCGACCCGTTTTCGGGTACGCCGGTTTTTTGTTGTCTGCGCGATGGGAGGCCTCAGCCCCCGGGGAGAAGCCTCAGGCCCGGAACTGCTCGTCGAGCG
>JAJXZC010000232.1:2990-6657 GCA_021780275.1 Pseudomonadota bacterium | reverse complement strand
CGCGCTTTATTGAATTTTTGGCTGAATCAGCAAGGCCATAGGTCGCGGGCTTCGCGAGGAAGGCGAAAATCTCGTCCTGATTTTCGGTCTGAACGCCCACGGGCTCTCTTCATGCGATGGATGAAGCGCCGCATTAAATTGCGGGCGGCCCAGGGCCGCCCGCAAAACACAAATTATTCGGCCGCCACAAGCTTGTGCGACGGATTGCGCGCCTGTTCGGCCAGGTAGTTGAGCGCCGCCTGGGCGCCGCCCTTCTTGTGCGGAATACCGGCGAGCTCAAGACCCATTTCGACACCGCTCAGGGCGCCGAGGATCGTGAGATCGTTGGTGTCGCCGACATGGCCGATGCGGAACACCTTGCCCGCGACGCGGCCAAGGCCAGTGCCGAGCGACATGTCGAAATGCTCGAGCACCGTGGCGCGGAAGGCATCGGCGTCATGGCCCGGCGGCAGCAGGACCGAGGTCACCACTGGCGAATAATATTTCGGGTCCTTGCAGAGCACTTCGAGGCCCCAGGCCGTAACGGCGCGGCGGGTCGCCTCGGCGTGACGCTTGTGCCGGGCGAAGACACGGTCGTAGCCCTCTTCTTCGAGCATATCGAGCGCGACATCGAGGCCGTAGAGCAGGTTCGTCGCCGGCGTATAGGGGAAGAACCCGCTCGTATTGGCGTTGAGCATGTCGGCCCACGACCAGTAAGACTTCGCAAAGCCCGACTTCTTCGAGGCTTCGAGCGCCTTCTGGCTGATCGCGTTGAAGCCGAGGCCCGGCGGCAGCATCAGGCCCTTCTGCGAGCCGGCGATGGTGACGTCGATGCCCCATTCATCATGCTTCAGGTCGATCGAGCCGAGCGACGAAATCGCATCGACGAAGAACAGCGCCGGATGCTTGAGCTCGTCGAGCACCTGACGAATTTCCTGGACCGGCGAGGTCGTGCCGCTGGCCGTCTCGTTATGGACGACGCAAACCGCCTTGATCTCGTGGTTCTTATCGGCCTTCAGACGCTCCTTGATCTGGGCCGGATCGGCGCCGATGCGCCAATCGGATTCGATGAACTCGGGCTTCAAGCCGAGGCTCTTCGCCATGACGTTCCAGAGCGTCGCGAACTGGCCGGTTTCGAACATCAGGACCCGGTCGCCGGGCGAGAGCGTATTGACGAGGGCAGCTTCCCAGCCGCCGGTGCCCGAGGACGGGAAAATGATGACCGGGTTCTTGGTCTGGAAAACCGTCTTGACCTTTTCGAGCACCCGCTTGGAGAGCTTTTGAAACTCCGGCCCGCGATGGTCGATGACCGGCATGTCGATGGCGCGCAGGACGCGCTCCGGGATCGGCGTCGGGCCGGGAATTTGCAGGAAATGGCGGCCGGGGCTCCGCGGCTTATTACTCATCGTCTATGTCTCCAAATCTCAGATGCCGCCTTTGCCCAAGGAAGGACAAATGCTTCGTGGTTCTTTTTTGGGCAGGCCCGCGCCGGCGGACCCCCTCGCGCCCGTTTTCCCGGCCGGCAACCCGGCTGGAAAATTCGATCATCGAGTAAAGACTCGAGAAAACGCCGAGCGAGCGCGCAAAATTCTGCGCATCCTGCCAGCGCCGTCGCGGATGGCGCATGAATAAGAGCAAAAGTCATGGCGCTCAACACAAATTTGGGGATTTGGCAAAGGCTTCGAGTGTGCGCCGCAACAGAGCCTTTTGCCTCGCAACATCCTCGGGAAGCGCGTGAGAACGGCGCATTTGCCGGAGCGGCGAGCGCCCTGTGGAAGCCGATTTTCCCATCCGTGCTCATTTGACGCGCAGCTTCGCGCCGCCGCTCATGCCGAAAACTTTCCTTCACTGCTGCGTGAAGCCTGTAACAGCGCCGCCCTTTCGCCCGAACACCCTCTTGGCGCAGCAGCGCCAGGGCCACCTGTTTCCAGGGGCAATCTCTGAGGGAGAATTCTATGAAGATGACGTTTGTTTCCGGCGGCAGCATCGCTGCGGCCGCGGTGGCGCTCGCGATCACTGGCACGACTTTGGCGCCGAGCCCCGCTTTCGCCGCCGGCAAGGTGCATTGTTATGGCGTCAATGCCTGCAAGGGTCAGAGCGATTGCAAAACGGCCAGCAATTCCTGCAAGGGTCAGAATTCTTGCAAGGGCCAGGGCTTCCTCTTTGAGAAATCCAAGCACGCCTGCCTGAAGCTCGGCGGACATCTCAGCTAAGATTCGCAAGTTCAGGGCGCTCGCGGCCCGAGCCGCGGGCGCCCGCAAAAGCGGAGCCAATGATGCAAAAGCCCTCGTCTCTCGGATTCGGCCTTGGTCTGCGGCCTGTCTATTACCGCGAGATTTTCGAGTCGCAGCCGCCGGTCGATTGGTTCGAAGTCATCTCCGAAAATTATATGGTGCAGGGCGGGCCGCCGCTCGCGGCGCTCGAACGCATCCGCGCCGACTATCCGATCGTCATGCACGGCGTTTCCATGTCGATCGCCTCGACCGCACCGCTCGACATGGATTATCTCACCGCGCTCAAAGCGCTTGCCGACCGGTTTCAACCGCAATTCGTTTCCGATCATCTTTGCTGGACCGGCGTTCACGGCGTCAATCTCCACGATCTACTGCCGATCCCTTACACCGAGGAAGCCCTGGCGCATGTCGCCAGCCGGATCGCGGCGGTCCAGGATTTCCTCGGCCGCCGCATCGCGATCGAAAACGTTTCGAGCTATGTGACCTTCGCCGAATCCGAGATGGACGAATGGACTTTCGTCCGTGAACTCGCAAAGCGTGCCGATTGCTGGCTGCTGCTCGACGTCAACAACGTCTACGTCTCCAGCTACAATCACGGTTTTGACCCGCACGCGTTCTTGCGTTCGATCGACGTCGATCGCGTCGTGCAATTCCATCTCGCCGGCCACGAAGACCATGGCACGCATAAGATCGATACGCATGACGAACCGGTGAGCGAAGAGGTCTGGGCGCTTTTTGCCGAGGCCTGGCGACGTTTCGGCCCTGTCTCGGTGATGATCGAGCGTGACGACAAGTTTCCGCCTTTTGCCGAGCTTCTGGCCGAGTTGCAGCGTGCCCGCGGCATTGCCGGCGCGGTCTCGATGGTCGAGGCCGTGGCATGACTCTCGCCGCCCTGCAGACGAGATTCCAAACCGCGATTCTGAGTGAAGACCGGACGATCCTTGCCGATATCAATACGTCTCAACAGCTTACATCCGAGGCCCGCTTCGGCATCTATGCCGACGCCTATCACCTGCGGCTCGCAGGCTTTTTGGCCGAAGACTTCAAGGTACTGCATAGCGCCATCGGCGACGAGACGTTCGATGCGCTGAGAGAGGCCTATATCGGCGCTACACCGTCGCGACATCGCAATGCGCGCTGGTATGCGCATGGCCTGCCTGATTTCATGCAGGCCAACCCGCCCTGGAATGCGAGCCGCATTCTGATCGATTTTGCGCGCCTCGAACGGGCGCTGGCCGATGCCTTCGATGCCGCGGATGCCGCCGCCTGCACGGTCGCGACGCTTGCCGCGCTCGCGCCCGAGCAATGGCCGCATATGCGGTTTTCGTTTCACCCGAGTGCCGAAGTCCTGCGGCTCGCCAAAGGCATTGCCGCAGCGTTCGAGGCCGCTGCCGCCGAAACGCCCTGTCCGCCGCCCTATGAGGTGCAGGATGAAATTCTACTCGTCTAGAGCA
>JAJXZC010000232.1:0-2980 GCA_021780275.1 Pseudomonadota bacterium | reverse complement strand
GCGCAATCGCGACGCCCAGACGCTCTACCGGGCGCTTGAGCCGGGCGAAGCGCTAGCGATCCGCGAAGCCATCGCGGGCAAAAGCTTCGGCGAAATCTGCGCGCTGCTGCAATTTGCCGATGCCGCCGATTCGGAGACCATCGCCGGACGCGCTGCGGCTTATCTCGCGCAATGGTTCACCGACGGATTGATCGTCGCAGTTTGCGATGAGCCTATCGTTTGGCGATAGCCGCGCGCGCATCGGCCAGTGCCGTTTCGCAGGCTTTGGTATCGCCGCGCACCTCGGCGCTGCGCGCCCGTTTCAGTGCCGCGAGCGCGCGCCGCACTCTGGCATCGCCTTTCAACCCGCGCTCGGCGGCCGCTATGGAGGCCGGTGTCGGCTCGTGATGCAGAAGTGCGGCGCGCGATTCGCGCGCGCCGGGATCGGTTTTGGCGATGGCGTCGATCCGCGCGTCGACCTGAAGCTGAACCTTGTCGATGTCTTTGCCGCAGGACGACGCCTGCGCCGGGGACACGAAGACGATCAAGCCGAGGAGCAAGAAAAGCCGTGGTTGCATGGCAGCAGCCTCAAGGGGATTTCAATATGGAGATTTCAATGCCGTAACCAAAGCCGCGGCGCCACCGCGGCGCCGCGCGACAAAGCCCTGTGCCAGGGGTAGCGTATCCTGCGTGAAACTCAAATTGGTCGAGCCGTCGGCGGCGCGTGCTGCCGACCAGGCATTGGGATGGTCGGCCATGAATGTCAGGAAGCCAGCTTCGGCATCGAGAATTTGCTGCCGCGCCGCAATGATCGCGCTCATTCGGTCGGGATAGAAATAGCCCTTCGTTTCCGCGGCAACGCCCTGCCAATCCCGCGCTGTGACATTGAGCGCATCGCGCAGCGGCTGAAGCTTTTGCGCGAGTGTCTGCGCATCGGCGGCCGAATGCACGTCGAACTCGAGATAGGGGCCCCTGCCGTAAAAGACCGGCTCGATTTGCGCATCGGCATGCGCCAACTCATAGGGGCGCGCATAATTTTGCGCCGCGCGCTTCAATGGCGGAAATTCGCCGGGCTTTTGGTCTTCCCAATTCGACCCGAACCATTTGCCGTCAAGCTGGCCGATCGTATTTTGAAAATTGGCAAGGATCTGATCGACGGAGAATGGCGTGACATAGGCTTCATCGGCAAAAAGATCCGAGCCGAGAAGGTTCCAGGCAAGCGGCTCAGGCGGCTGCGGCCGCACGTAATTCGCGAACAGATAGGCAAAACCAAGCGCCGGGATCGCGACGAGGACGCCGATTGTTCCGAATATCAAGCGCCGGAGCAGCCGCGCCCGAGCGGTGTGGACCGTGTCGTATGGCGGAATATCCTTGCCGCGCAGCAGCGCCCGCAGCGAGGCCATGAGCCGGCCCTGGGCGGTCAGCCGCCAAGCTGAGAACGGAATCGGCGTGAAATCCTTGTCGAAGGCGAAGAATTGAACCTTGCCCAGCGGCTTCGGCAGCGGCTTGGGGAACAAAGTTCCAAGACCGTCGACAAAGCCGCGCCATTGCGCCTCGCGTTCGTTGGCATCGAGATCGAGGAGTTGCGGGTGCGGCCAAAGAATGAGCTTTTCCGGCGGCAGGGACCGCACGAGATGGGTGATCTCCCATTCGAGGCCCTGGGTCGTGCCGCTTGCCCAGACGACGAGTTGCGCCACGGTCGCGACGTCGGCGACTTTCTCTTGCCAGAGATCGTCCGAGACATAGAAGCGTGCCGCGCCCAGCGCCGGCAGGCGTTCGCCGGGACGGCCGATGGCCAGCACTGGCCCGCAGCGCCGCGCGACGCGGATCATCGCCTGCTCGGGGTTGGCGGGTTGGATGTTGGACAGGAGTTCGAGGATCGACGGCCGGCCGACCTGATCGTCGAGCGCGAAGGAGCGCAGGTAGAAGATCGGCCGTTTGGCAGCGGATTTCTGCAAGGCCATCTCGGCGCTTCGCTGGCGCACCTGACTCGTCCGCCGGCGGATCAACGCCAGGGGCGCCCCGATCAACGGCAGATAGATCAGGCCGAAGATCAGCCAGATCAGTTGCTGCGCGCGCGGCTCGACAGTCCGCCGGTGATCGGCGAGCACATCGACCCCGTCGGCTTCGGTCGATGCGCGCTTTCGGTCGACAATCAAGAAGCGGCTATTGTGCGGTTTTCTCCCCATGACAAAACGATCGCAGCATCATTGCTTGGGGGTGGAGGACTATGTCTTTGGTCACTGTGTAAGCCGAGCGTTGATTTGCTCACGGATGAAGTGCGTGATTTTTCACTGCTAAATTTTTCTCGCTAGCAAATGGCATGATGCGTTACGACTTTATGGCAAGCTCGTCGTAGAAAAATATAACAAAGGCAATTGTTACCATGCCAAACGATGCAAAAAAGTGCCACGTGATCGCTTCGCTTAAAAACAGCCAGCCATAAAAAGCGCCGAATAGCGGCGAAAGTAAGCTAGCAAACGCGATCACGGTTGGTGAAAAACGTCTGAGCAAAAATGAATATAAATTATAGCAAATAATATTACCAATCAAAATAATGAGCGGAAGCAGTAGAGCTATGTTTTTATACGAGGTCAAAAATACTGTTTCTAAATACGGTGCTGAGATCAATGCAGCAATGCCGCCAAATAGCATCGAATAGCCATTGATAACAACTGGTGAATATCGTTCTTTTTTTACCAAGTCTTCCATGGGAAACCAGCCGTAACAATAGAAAATTGCGGCAAACAAGATGGCAATATCTGCTAATGAAAATACAAAGAGCGAGCTGAGCGCAGCTTCTGCGTCTGATGTTGACATTAAAATAGGCATAATGCCCAAAAAGCCTATGGTCATGCCAACCCATTTAATAAGCTTGCTTTTTTCATTATAAAGCAAGCATGCAATAATGTAGGTGATAAATGGCGCTAGGGCAAAAATTGTGCACGTTTTAAATGAGGGGATAAAGTTCATACCCCAAAATTCGAGAATAAACGAAAGA
>JAJXZC010000110.1 GCA_021780275.1 Pseudomonadota bacterium | reverse complement strand
TGTCCGCACAACACCTCGACCAGGGTGCCCGACGGCAGCCGCGCCATGGCCGGCATCGGCTGCCACGGCATGGCGCTCTACATTCCCTCACGCCGTACGGAGACGATCACGCAAATGGGCGGCGAAGGGGCGAACTGGATCGGCCAGGCGCCCTTCACCGAGGAGCCGCACGTCTTCCAGAATCTGGGCGACGGCACCTACACGCATTCCGGCCTGCTGGCGCTGCGCGCCTCGGCGGCGTCCGGGGTCAACATCACGTACAAGATTCTCTACAACGACGCCGTCGCGATGACCGGCGGCCAACCCGCCGAGAGCGGTTTTACCGTGTCGCAGATCGCGCATCAGGTCGCCGCCGAGGGCGCGAAGAAACTGGCGATCGTGACCGACGATCCAGACAAATATCCGCCAACCGGCTATTTCCCGACGGGGGCCACGGTTCATCATCGCCGAGACCTCGACGCCGTGCAGCGCGACCTGCGCGAGACGAAGGGGCTGACGGTCCTGATCTACGACCAGACCTGCGCGGCCGAAAAGCGTCGGCGGCGCAAGCGCGGGCTCTTCCCCGACCCGCAGAAGCGCGCCTTCATCAACGAACTCGTCTGCGAGAGCTGCGGCGACTGCTCCGAGAAGTCGAACTGCGTGTCGGTGAAGCCGCTCGAAACCGAATTCGGCCGCAAGCGGCAGATCGACCAGTCGAACTGCAACAAGGACTACTCCTGCATCGAGGGCTTCTGCCCGAGCTTCGTCACCGTCAACGGCGGCAAGCTGCGCAAGATCGAGAAGAGCAAGGCCGATTCCACCGAGGCGTTCGCCGGGTTGCCCGAACCGAAGCAGAAGGTGCTGTCGGAGCCCTACGGCATTCTCATCACCGGCATCGGCGGCACCGGCGTCATCACCATCGGCGCGCTGCTCGGGATGGCCGCGCATGTCGAGGGCAAGGGCTGCACGACGCTCGACTTCACCGGCCTCAGTCAGAAGAACGGCGCGGTGTTGAGCCATGTGCGCCTCGCGCCAAAGCCCGAAGACCTTGCGGCCGTGCGTATCGCGGCGGGCGGCGCCGACCTGCTGATCGGCTGCGACATGATCGTGTCGGCGCAGGCCAACGCCCTGTCGCGGCTCGAGCACGGCGTGACCAAAGCGGTCATCAACGGCGATCTGCAGCCGACGGCGGGCTTCGTCCAGAACCCCGACATCGATTTCGCGACGGCCCACATGCAGAAGGGCCTGCGCGATGCGATCGCGGACGATTCGCTCGACATCATCGACGCGACCGGACTGGCGACGACGCTGATGGGCGACGCCATCGCGACCAATCCGTTTATGATGGGCTTCGCCTGGCAGAAGGGCTTGATCCCGCTGTCGCAGGCGGCGCTGTTCCGCGCCATCGAACTCAATGGCGCGGCGATCGACATGAACAAGGAAGCCTTCAACTGGGGCCGCCTCGCCGCGCATGATCCCAAGTGCTTCAACGAAGCGATCCGCTCGCTCAGCGCTCCGCCGCCGGAAGAGCGGACTTACGAGCAGATGCAGGCGCGACGCATCGAATTTCTGACGGACTATCAGGATGCCGCCTGGGCCGGGCGCTATCGCAAGCTCGTCGATGCCACGGCGCAGGCGGAGCGCGCGAAGGTGAAGAACTCGACCGCGCTGACGGAAGCGGTAGCGCAGAGCTTCTTCAAGCTCATGTCCTACAAGGACGAGTACGAGGTCGCGCGTCTCTACACCAACAGCGAATTCCGCAAGAAGCTCGAACGGCAGTTCGACGGGAACTACACGCTCACCTTCCACATGGCGCCGCCGCTGGCCGCACAGCGCGATCCGGCGACGGGCCATCTGCAAAAGACGACGTTCGGGCCATGGATGCTGTCGGTCATGCGCGTTCTCGCGCGGTTCAAGCGCCTGCGCGGCCGCGCGTTCGACATATTCGGACGCACGGCGGAGCGCCGCATGGAGCGGCGTCTGATCGACGATTACGAGCGGACGATCGGCGAGGTCCTGTCAGGCCTGTCACAGCAGAATCTCGCGACGGCGGTCGCCATCGCGGCGCTGCCACAATCGATGCGCGGCTTCGGCCACATCAAGGAGGCAAACGTCGCCAAGGCGAACACCGAGGGCGAGCGTCTGATGGAAGAATTTCGCCATCTGAATCGCGCACTTGAGGCGGGCGCGGCTTGATGCGTCACGCGCGGCGATCCATGAAATGGATTGGTCGCCATTTGCTCCGCGCATGTCTAAACGAAAGCAACATCCGGCCAAGATAGAGATCAGAAATGACGTACCCGCTTCCAAACGTTTCAATTGATCTTGCCGGCCAAACCGCGCTCGTCACTGGTGCCTCGTCGGGGCTTGGCTTCCGCTTTGCAAAAGTTCTCGCTAAGTGCGGGGCGCGTGTCGCTTTGGCGGCTCGCCGCAAAGACCGGCTTGAATCGTTAGCGGAAGAGATTCGCCAAGATGGCGGACAGGCTGTGCCTATTCAAAGCGACGTTTCGGACTCTGAGCAGTTGATCAAGGCTATCAGAGATACCGAAATCCGGCTTGGCGTGGTGACAATCCTCGTAAACAATGCTGGTATTCCAGATGCTCAGCGAGCGCATAAGATGCCCGTGGAACTAATAGATCAAGTAATCGACATCAATGTCCGCGCGCCGTTCGTGTTGGCGTGTGAAGTGGCGCGGCGCCTGATAGCGGCTGGAAAGCCAGGACGAATTGTCAATATTGCATCCGCGGCGGCCTTCGACTACGGGGGCGGCGGGGCCGAGCTCTACTCAGTGAGTAAGGCGGCGGTGGTTCGAATGACAGAGACGCTTGCAGTCGAATGGGCGAGGAACATGATCAACGTAAACGCGATTGCACCCGGCGCGTTTGCGTCGGAAATGATGGACGGGATGCTAAATAGAATAGGAGATGTAACTCAACAGTTTCCTCGAAAGCGGTTAGGTGACCCTGCACAGCTCGACTCAACGCTACTCTACCTTGTCAGCCCTGCGTCAGACGCCGTTACAGGGACGTGCATCCGGGTTGATGACGGACAATATCGTCGATGATCGTTTACTATTCCAGATCGGCCTCGCAGCGGGCCATATCGAGCTGGCTTTAGTGCGGGCGTTTCGTTTCCGGCTGGAATAGCCGGTCTCCTATTTCTTGGATTTGAACTTCCTCCGAACCATCGGTGATGCGGTACCGGCGATGGTGCCGATAGATGTATTCAAATGGAAGCTCACGACTGTACCCTTTGGCGCCATGTATCTGGATAGCACGGTCGGCCGCCTCGCAAGCGAGTCGGTTTGCGCGATAATTACAAATGGCGATCCTTTCGGGCATTTGCGACGCTTCCGCATGATCGAGCGCCGAGGCCAGCTTGAAAAGAAACGTCTTGAGAACCTGATACTCGGCGTGCAATTCAACTAGCGGGAATTGCACACCTTGCCGTGTCGACAGCGGCGCGCCAAACGTCATTCTCTCTCGTGCATATTTAACACTTTCCGTAATGCAAAACCGCGCCGCACCGATACTGGCGGCGGCCTGCTTCATTTTGTTGTATCTTAGTAGCCAACGACCAATTTCGAGGCCATTGCCCTCGCCGCCGAGGATTGCGGAGCTGGGAACGCGCGCGCCGCTCAAGAGCGTGTCCGCGTGATCGCTCGGCATATTGAATGTCCACCGGTTGTGCAGGACATAATGGCCGAGAATATGCATCGGAACCAGAAATGCGGTGATACCGTTCTCGCTACCATTGTCTTCCGCGGTTCTCGCAAACACGAGGTTAGCAAAGGAACGGTCGGCTCGGCTGTTCCACCGCTTCCTGCCGTTTATGATCCAGTGATCGTCGTCGCGCTCCGCGGTGGTCTCTATCCAGGCCTTATCATTTCCGTGGCTCGGTTCGGTGAACGCGATTGAGATGTTCTGCGACCCGCTGATCAACGGCTCAATGTGAGTTTTTTGCTCCGCCGTACCATACCTGTCCAACACATGGACGATTGGAAGGTTTGCTACGATTGATGCATCGTCGTGAAGATCGTTGTGCAGGCCTGGGCCTTTGGCAGCCAAATGCTCGCGAATTGCCGCCGTCATCAGTTCGCTTGCGCTGCCGCCGCCCGCCGAGTGCGGAAGTCCAAGACGGAAATGCCCCGCCCGATCCGCGCGGCGTTCCATCTCGAGTATCAGGGCCCGCCATGCGGCTCGCGGTCTTCCGTCGTCATCCCAATTGGTTCGAGTGTGTTCGCGGCGATAATCAAAGAATTGCGAATGTTCGTCTTCCAGCGGACGAATCTCTCTTTCTATGAATGCATCGAGCTCTCCGAGCTTGGATAGGATGTCCTCTGGCAGCTCAAAATCCATTGGGCGCTCCTCCTAGGCGGGCCTTTGCGGTTCTGACCTCGTTAGAATGCCGCCGCGTCGGCAAAACCCTCTTGTGGCGTTGCTCGCTTCTTGGGTCGCTTATAGATCGAGCGGACACGTACGACAACGAACCTCCAGAAGTCGCTCCTGTGCGGCGCGAGTGGGCGAACGATTCTTGCAGAAAGGTCCCTCCTGGTCGCGTTGGCAGCGAGAGAGCGGGCATTCGCGATCGGCATTGACTGCGGCGCGTTCGGCAAGTGCCCGGACCGGGCTGCGACCCGCGCGAAACCCACTGCGGGGGACTTTAGATCGAAATCCGCGCACATGCGCGATCGGACCTCGAACTCGTTCAATTGAACAATGTCTTTGCGCGGTCGCCGGCGGCCACAAATTGATCGAGGAATTTTAGCTGAGGGTCTGGAACAAAGTGGTAAACTAGTGCACAATAACATAGTGGGAGAACCGGGTCGGCGCGCGCGCCACCAAGAACGAGGTACCGCTAAGCAGGTACAAGGGGGAGCAAACCAATGTGGGCATATCCGGAAATTAAGCTCATCGGTGATACGCTTTCCTATTATGGCCGTCATGAACCAGAGCGCCTGGCGTTAGTGTATCAAGGAACGAAGACAAGCTTCGGCGAGCTTGATCGTCTAACGAACAGATTCGCGCGCATGCTACGCAGCGCGGGCGTTCAGGGAGGGGACCGGGTCCTCTATTTCGGGAAGAACTCATTCGATTTCTTCCTCGCAATGTACGGGACTGCTAAAGCGGGCGCTTGCTTCGTTCCGCTGAATTGGCGTTTGGCGCCCGTCGAACTTGCCGCGATTATTCTCAATGCGGATGGTCGGTTTGCTATCGTGGAGAGGGAGAGCGAGGCGGTCTGGGACGAAATTTGCGACGCCGCAAAAATCAGGCCCGAAACGCTGTTGATCGATGATACGAATACCCTTTCGGCATGGTCATCCGCGCAGCCAGACGAGGCGGCGAAGCTGCACATTCGTGAAGACGATCCAGCTATCATATTATATACCTCTGGAACGACGGGCATCCCGAAGGGGGTGGTTCATACGCATGCCAGCTTTAATCACTCGCGCCTGTCGGAACATTTCGAACGGGCTTTCGAGTGGAGGACAGGCGACGTCTTTCTCAATCCTCTGCCAAATTTCCATCTCCTACATATCGCGCTATCCGTGCAGTGCTTGTACAATGGCGTCGCAATTTCGATTCAGCGCGTTTTCGAACCAGGGAATGTGCTGAAGGGGGTCGAAAGCGAGCGGCCGACTCTTCTCATCATGACGCCGACGATGATCCAGCTGATGCTCGATCATCCGACGGCTGCCAAGACCGATTTCAACTCGGTGAGGCTCACCATGTACGCCGGCTCGCCGATTTCTCTTGGGCTGATCAAGAGGGCAATGTCGATGATGCCGGGACAATTCATGCAGTTCTACGGCCACACCGAGACAAGCGGCGCCGTCTCTCTTCTTCGCCCTGATGAGCATCGCCTCGACGATGAGCAGAAACTCAAGTCATGCGGGCGCCCGCTTCCCCTTATCCAGATGAAGATTGCGAATTCGGATGGTAGCGAAGCAGCGATTGGAGAACCCGGCGAGCTCCTCGTGAGCGCTCCAGCGGCAACGGCTGGATACTGGCGCCAAACCGAACTCACGGAGAGCAAATTTCGGGACGGTTGGTATCATACCGGGGATATCGCTTACCGCGATACCGAGGGACTATTCTACATTTTTGACCGCGCCAACGACATGATCATTACAGGCGGCGAGAATGTTTACTCGACCGAAGTGGAAAGCGCTCTTTCGATGCACCATGCGGTGGGCTCTGTTGCGGTGATTGGAGTCCCGGACCAACGGTGGGGAGAGGCCATTAAGGCTGTTGTTGTGCTTCGGGAGGGGCATGAATGTTCGGCTGAGGAAATTCTCGCATTCTGTCGAACCCGCCTCGCGGGATACAAGGTTCCAAAATCGCTCGACTTCGTTGACCAAATGCCGTTGACCGGCACGGGCAAAATATCCAAAAAAGTTCTGCGCGATCCCTATTGGAAGGGGATGCAGCGCGGCGTCGCTTGACGTATCGCCGCCGTTCGATCGAGTCGTCGAGCGACGGCAGTGTTTCCTCACGGACACGATCGTCTATTGACGAGCAAATTCGGCGCGCCCTTTGTCGGTCAGAAATGGCTTCATGAGAATATTGAGGCCTTCGTTCATATATTCCTTGGCCGAGTAACGATCGCGAAAAGCCCAGTTCTTGAGCGCCCAAGTGTGTCCATACATCACGTATTGATACGCCATGATGTCCGTAT
>JAJXZC010000082.1 GCA_021780275.1 Pseudomonadota bacterium | reverse complement strand
CCTCGGATATGGCGAAATTTCGTCGCTTCGCCGGGAGTGGATGCGACGGCACTTGCGCTCAGGGGCGCTTTCCGCCATCAACGGGCACGGCCAATCAGGGATAAAACGATGGACAAAGCGGCTTTCAGGGCGCGCAAGCATCAGGTGCTCGGCGACGCGACCATTCCGGAGCTTCCGAACCATTACAAGGGCAAGGTCCGGGACAATTACGACCTGCCCGATGGCCGCCGCATTATCATCGCTTCGGACCGGCTGAGCGCCTTCGACCGTATTCTGGCTGCCATTCCCTACAAGGGCGAGGTGCTGACCCAGACCGCGCGCTTCTGGTTCGAGGCGACGAAGGATATCTGCCCCAACCACGTCCTCGAATACCCAGATCCCAATGTGGTTGTCAGCCGCCGCCTCGACATCCTGCCGGTCGAGATCGTCGTGCGCGACTATCTCGCCGGTACCACGGGCACATCCATCCTGACGCTCTACAAGAAGGGCGAGCGGGAGATGTACGGCATCCGTCTGCCGGACGGGCTTCGCGACAATGAACGCCTGCCGCACCCGATCATCACGCCAACCTCCAAGGCTGATTACGGCGGGCATGACGAACCGCTCTCCGTGCAGGAGATCGTCTCCAAGGGCATCCTCACGGCGGAGCAGTGGCGAATCCTCGAAACCTATGCGCTCTCGCTTTTTGCGCGGGGCCAGGAGATCGCGGCGACGCGCGGCCTCATCCTCGTCGACACGAAATATGAGTTCGGCACGGATGCGCGCGGCCATATCGTGCTCGCCGACGAAATCCACACGCCGGACAGCAGCCGCTACTGGCTCGCTTCGTCCTACCAGGAGCGTTTCGAAAAGGGCGAGAAGCCCGAGAGCTTCGACAAGGATTTCGTGCGCAACTGGGTTGCCTCGCGCTGCGATCCCTACAAGGACGAAATCCCGGAGATCCCCGAGGCGCTGATCCTCGACACGGCGGAAGTCTATATCCGGGCCTTCGAGACCATCACCGGCCAGACCTTCAAACTGCCGGAAACCGACGAGCCTGTGCTCGACCGCATCCGGCGC
This sequence comes from Pseudomonadota bacterium, assembly GCA_021780275.1. The sequence goes on along the minus strand of JAJXZC010000082.1, from coordinate 5,615 downwards.
AATCTCGCGCGTTATTTCTGAGCTTGCGATTTGTCATCCCGGCGGCTGCCGGGATGACAATGAAGCGCGGTGGCGAGTGTCCGCTGCCTTTCGTCCGGACTCAATAAAACAGCCCGTAGACGACCTGCAAGATATCGCCTGATTCCGCGTTGATCAGCAGCGCGTCGTCGCCGTAGCGCACCCACTGGCAGTCGTAGGGCGGAATGGTGAGCCCGAACATCCAGTAATCGTCGATCCAGTAATCGCGGGACCAGAAGATGGACGGCAGCGTTTCGCCATAGGACCAGCTGCGTTCATACCAGCCATGCGGGCGCTCATAGCGGCCCAGGTTGAAGCGGCGCTGGGCCTGATAGTTGTGGTGATAGTCGTTCGGGTCGTAGTCATGGGGCCGCCCGCTGTACGGTCCCGGAGGGTGGCCGACCATGTAGTCGCTCGGGCCTGCGTAAGGCTCCGTCGGGCCAAGCGGCCTGCCCTGCCACATGCCGCCGGATTGGCCGCGCGAAAGAACATCGTGTTCGCTGCCTTCCCAGATCGGTTCTGCCGATTGAAGCTGCGGACCAGCGTTCTGCTGGACGGGGTGCCATGGCTGGGTCTGTGTCGGCGTGCTCTGGGCGGGGCGGCTCTGCAACATGCCGGGTTTTGTGGCGCCCTTTTGCAGCGTCCCGGGGCGGGATGGCCCCGTCTGCATCAATCCATCGGGAACCAGTCCGTTCTGCAGAATCCCGTTGGAGATGCCGCGCGGGCCATGTTCGGGCTTGCCGCGTTGATACTTGTCCCCCGGACTGGCGTTCCGGCGTTGCTCCTGCAGAATCTCTGAACGAGCCTCTTTCTGCATGTGCCGCTCCGCAGTGCTCTCCACATCGTTGGGCGGGGCTGCGTGAGCGGGCGTACTCGCCAGAACGAAGCCCGCCAGCATCAGCGGGGTAAGGGCGGGAATGAAGAGCCGGTTCATGCAGGTCTCCTGTCCGATCGTGACGTTCTGGACGAGTTCGCGGTGCCCGGCCGCTGCTCGTCAGACAATGACAGGATCACGCGCCCGCAGAGCGAGTGCAATCAAAAGCAACGAGATTGCCCCATGGTGACGCAGAAGGTTGTTCCATGATGAAACCATCTGTCATTCAAAGCGCTTCCACGCTGCTCAGATAGGCATATCCTTCGCCGACTGATCTTCGACGGGGAGATTTCTCATGGCGGTGGAACGCAAGGTCGCCGTGCTGGTCGGCAGTCTTCGCAAGGAGTCCTTCAACCGCAAGATGGCGGTCGCGCTCGCGAAGCTCGCACCCGCAAATCTGAAGCTCGGCATCGTCGAGATCGGCGGATTGACGCCCTACGATCAGGATCACGACGCGGGCCCGCCCGTTTGCTGGGTCGAGTTTCGCAATCGGGTTCACCCCGCCGATGCAGTGCTCTTCGTCACGCCGGAATATAATCGCTCCGTACCCGGCGTTCTGAAGAATGCCATAGACGTCGGCTCGCGGCCTTATGGTCACAGCGTCTGGGCGGGTAAGCCCGCTGCCATCGTCAGCGTGTCGCCGGGCGCGATGGGCGGCTTTGGCGCGAACCATCACTTGCGCCAGTCGCTCACCTTTCTTGACATGCCGGTGCTGCAGCAGCCCGAGGCCTATGTCGGCGGCGCGGGCACGCTTTTCGACGAAAAGGGCGACATCGCGAATGCGGGGACACGCGATTTCATGACGAAGTTCATGGCGGCCTTCGCCGCATGGATCGAGATGATCAAGGGATAGGGCGGTAAACTCAGGCCGCCTCGATCTTCTTCGTCCGCTCGATGATCGTCCGCGCATCGCGGGCAAGTACGAGGACTTCTTCCGGCAGGTTTTCCGGGTTGCTCGCGGCGTAGTCGACCAGCCGGTTGAGAAGCACCAGGAACTTGGGGCTCGCCGCCATGATGCGGGCCTGAAGTTCGACACGCTCCGGCGCGAAGTCATATTCCATGCCGGGCACGCGCCAGCCGCCACCTTCTTCGGTGGTGGTCATGATGACCGGATAGGTGCCGGGGAAGGGGTGCGTCGAGCACTCCTCCGCCGAGCGCCATTTGTTCGGCTGGCGGACGACACGCCATTCCTCCATGGCGGGGTCGATTTCGGTGAGCGCCGCGGACTGCTCCGTCTGAAGCTCCGTTGCGGTGAAATCGCGGCCCAGCCCGACGTCGTAGAAGACGCGCAGGGGCTCGTCGACGTCCTTCACCCATTGCGGCACGACGCGCTCGATCACCGCCCAGGTGCCGACGGGTCGGACATATACGCGCTGGTTCTTGTGGAACTGTGCCTTCGCCATGGAACTTACCGATTCAGGGGGTGGACCTCGCTCCCAGTATGAGCGGCCCCGGTTAGCGATTGCTTAATCTGTGTGGCGCGCGGACCGGAGAGTCGATGCAAGGGATCGGCATATGTGCAGCGCAACGGCGGACGGCCGACCCAAGCGGACGCGGCGTCAATATGCTGCCCCTTTTCACCGCGCCCAATTGCAGGAACAATGCGCGCAAATCGGATACACGCCGTCACTTTTGGGCGGGGATCCGTCAGCCTGACCCGGCCGTAAAAAGGGCCCGATCGAAGCGGGGCGATATGAGCCGCCTGCGCGCGAGCGTGGCCTGAAAACATCCAAGGCCAAAGATTGCCAGAGGGAACGACCCATGAATTTCGATTTCTCCGACGACCAGAAAATGCTGAAGGAGCAGGTGCGCAAGTACCTGACGGACAAGTGCCCCTATTCGGTGCCGCGCCGTATCCTCGACAGCGACGAGCCCTATGCGAAGGAAGTCTGGAAGGGCCTCGTTGACATGGGCCTCACCGGCACCGCCATTCCGGAGGCTTACGGCGGCCTCGGCCTCGGCGCGCTGGAGCTTTGCGTCATCGCGGAAGAACTCGGCCGCGCCGCCGCGCCGGTTCCTTTCTCCTCGTCGGTCTATCTCGCTTCCGAAGCGATCAAGCTCTTCGGCACCGAAAAGCAGAAGCAGACCTGGCTGCCCAGGCTCGCCGCCGGTGAGATCATCGGCACCTTCGCGATTTCCGAAGGGCTTCACGCAGCCAGTGCCGCGAACATCAAGACGGGTTTCGCGGGCGGCAAGGTCAATGGCGTCAAGACGCCGGTTCCCGATGGCGACATCGCCGACGTTGCGGTCGTTGTGGTCAATGCGGCGGGCAAGGTCGCACTTGCCATCGTCGATCTGAAGGGTGCTGGCGTTTCGCACGAGGTTCTTCGCACCTTCGACCCGACGCGCAGCCATGCCGAGATTACCTTCAAGGATGCGCCCGCCGAACTCATGGACGGTTCGGGCTGGGATCAGGTCAGCCGCATTCTCGACGGCGCGGCCGTGCTCTTCGCTTTCGAGCAGGTCGGCGGCGCGGAAGCGGCGCTTGAAATGGCGCGCGACTATTCGCTGGAGCGCTATGCCTTCGGCCGTCAGATCGGTTCCTATCAGGCGATCAAGCACAAGCTTGCCGACATGTATGTGAAGAAAGAGATCGCGAAGTCGAATGCCTATTTCGGCGCGATGATGCTCAACGACGAAGGCTCCGAATTGCCGGAAGCCGCCGCCGCCTCGCGCATCGCGGGCTGCGACGCCTATGTCTTCGCCGCGCAGGAGAACCTGCAGACCCATGGCGGCATTGGCTACACATGGGAAGCGAACACGCAGTTCCATTACCGCCGCGCGAAGCTTCTCGCGCTGACGGTTGGAGCCGCCATCCAGTGGAAGGAAAAGCTCGTCGCGCGTCTTGAAGCCAAGAACGCCGCCTGACGCATTTCCAAAGACATTCGAAGATCGGAACAGAACCATGGATTTCAACGATACACCGGAAGAAGCCGCCTACCGCGCTCAGGTGCGGGGTTGGCTCGACAAGAACGCCGTTCGCAAGGCCGATGCGAAGGACTTGCCCATTCCCAAAACCCTCGAAGAGGTGTTGAAGCAGTCGAAGGCCTGGCAGGCAAAGAAGGCCGATGCCGGCTATGCCTGCATCACCTGGCCGAAGGAGTGGGGCGGCGGTGGCGGCACCACGATCCAGAACGTGATCTACGGCCAGGAAGAGTCGAACTACGCCGTTCCCGGCGGCATCTTCGCCATCGGCCTCGGCATGTGCATTCCGACGGTCATGGCCTGGGGTCCTGAAGACGCGAAGAAGCGCTATGTCGGCCCCGCCGTGCGTGGCGACGAGATCTGGTGCCAGCTCTTCTCCGAGCCCGCGGGCGGCTCCGACGTCGCGGGCCTTCGCACCCGCGCCGAAAAGGATGGCGACGAGTGGGTCATCAACGGCCAGAAGGTCTGGACCTCCGGCGCGCATTATTCCGATTTCGGCATCGTGCTGACGCGTACCGACCCCAATGTGCCGAAGCACAAGGGCCTCACCATGTTCTATATCGACATGAAGAGCCCGGGCATCGAAGTGCGTCCGATCAAGCAGATGTCGGGCGGTTCTGACTTCAACGAAGTCTTCTTCACCAACGTCCGCGTCAAGGACAGCCAGCGTCTCGGCAATGTCGGCGATGGCTGGAAGGTTGCGCTGACCACGCTGATGAACGAGCGTCTCGCCGTCGGCGGCAGCCAGGGCAATGCCGATACCGACGATCTGATCGAGCTCGCCCGCGAGACAGAGATCGCCGGCGAACCGGCCATCCGCAACGGCGCCGTGCGCGAGCGCATCGCCAACTGGTATGTGCAGGCGCAGGGCCTCAAGTTCACGCGCTTCCGCACGCTCACCGCGCTTTCGCGCGGCGAGACGCCCGGACCGGAAAGCTCGATCTCCAAGATCGTCGCGGCGAACAAGATGCAGGAACTCGGTTCCTTCGGCATGGATCTTCAGGACATGGGCGGCGTCATCCGCGACCGGAGTGTCTCGCCGGCGGAAGGCGCTTATACCGAGCAATGGATCGGCGCGGCGGGCTACCGCATCGCCGGCGGCACCGACGAAATCCTGCGCAACATCGTTGCCGAGCGCGTTCTCGGCATGCCGCAGGATGTGCGCGTCGACAAGGATCTGCCGTTCAATCAATCCCCCAAGGGCAAGTAATCCCGATCGGCTCCGGAGCAGGCTTCCCGCTTGCTCCGGCCGCCATTCCAGCGACAAAAGCCCGCCGGCATCCCGCCAGCGGGCTTTTTCGTGACCTGTTTCGGGAGATAACCGACGAAATGGGTGGCAGCGTCGCGGTCTTCAAGAGCCCGCAATTCTGGATGCACAGGCGTCCGTCTGTTGGGCTATAACTGTCGCCGAAAAACCACAGGCGGGCGAACGGTGCGGCGTATTCAGATCTGGCTCGAAACGGCGAAGGGTGATGTTCTCGCCTTGCTGCCGCCGTGGAGCGACCGCCGCGCGCCCTATCTCGTTTTCGCAGGGCTTCTCGTATTCGCGGCTGCGCTGGCCTATTACCTGGTTTTCCTCCAGCCCGTCTCGCAGGGGCTTGGCACGATCCGCAGGAGCGGCACGCTTGTTGTCCTGACGCGTGTGGCGCCGACGACCTATTACTCCGGCACGCTTGGCGAAACCGGTTACGAATATGATCTGACGCAGGCGCTTGGAAAGGCGCTTGGCGTCAAGGTCGAATATCGGACCTATGATACCGAGCCTGAAATTCTCGAAGCGCTCGCCGCGAAGCGGGGC
>JAJXZC010000275.1 GCA_021780275.1 Pseudomonadota bacterium | reverse complement strand
GGCGAATGCGGATGGCCGCGGCCGTGGCGCGGCAGGAACACCATCTCGACGGTGCCGCTCTCGGTCGGCAGTTCGCCGAAATGCAGCTCGTCGGAAGGCTCGCCCCAAGGGCTCGAAACCTTCTCCCAGCGCTCGCTCTTCAAGCCCGGAAATTCGTAGACGCCGCTGCCGCCAATGACGCCCAGAACCGTTTTCGTCATATTCGCCTCGTCAAATCCGCCGCGCCGCCCCAAACCGATGCTCGCGTGCGGGCGGCGAAACATAACAAACAAATATGCGATGGACATGAAAAAGGGCCTCGCGAGAGGCCCTTTTCCGTTCAAAAACCGTTCCGTCAGCTCAATGCTGATCGGCCCAGACCTTGCGGGTGGCGAAGTAGAGGATGCCGGCAAGCGCGATCAGGTAGATCACGACCTGGAGGCCCAGGCGGTGACGCTGCTCAAGCTTGGGCTCGGCGGCCCACATCAGGAACTGAGCCACGTCCTTCGACATCTGCTCGGCGGTGTTCGGCGTACCGTCCGTATAGTCAACCTGGCCGTCGTTGAGCGGCTTGGGCATCGCGATGATGCCGTTACCCACGGCGAAGACGGGGTTGTAGTTGCCGCCGGCCGGGACGTGGACGTCCGCCGGAGCCTCTTCATAGCCGTTCAGCAGCGTGTAGATGTAGTCCGCCCCGCCTTCACGCGCCTTGGCGATGAGCGAGAGATCGGGCGGCGCGGCACCAAGCGAAGCGGCAGCCGCCTCGTCATTCGGATAGGGCGACGGGAACGGATCCTTGCCCTCGCCGGGACGCTCGAACATTTCGCCCGAGGAGTCCGGACCGTCCTGCACCTTGTATCCGGCAGCGATCGCCTTCACTTCGGCCGGGGAGAATTCCGGACCGCCCTTCTCGGCGAGGTTGCGGAAGTGAACCATGCTCATCGCATGGCAGGTCGAGCAGACTTCCTTGTAGACCTTGTAACCGCGGCGCAGCGCGTTGCGGTCATAGGTGCCGAAGGGGCCGTTGAAGGACCAATCGACATGCTTGAGCGCAGCTTCGCCGCCGGCAGCCTGGGCAGGAGCCGAGGCACCGAAGGTCAGGCCCAGCGCGAGAGCGCCGAAGGCCGCCACGCCGACGAGTTTCGAAGCGAAACCGATGCGGAAAGTTTTGGTCATTTTCTGCGTCATGTGCGTCTCGCCCCGTCTCAGCTCTTCGCACCGAGAACCGACGCCGAGATGCTCTCGGGCAGCGGCTTCGTCTTCTCGATCAGGCCGAGAAGAGGGAAGAGAACGATGAAGTGAAGGAAGTAGTAGGAAGCGAGGATACGCGCGAGGTGCGTCACCGTGAAGCCGATCTCACCCACCTGCGCAATCACCGTGTCCGGCGACTGGGCGCCGCACCAGCCCAGAGCAAGGCAGACGACGACGTGGATCCAGAAGAACTGCTTGTAGAGCGGACGGAAACGCGCCGAGCGCACCTTCGACGTGTCGAGCCAGGGCAGCACGAAGAGCACTGCGATGGCGCCGAACATCAGGACGACGCCGGCAAGCTTGTCCGGAACGGCGCGCAGGATCGCGTAGAACGGCAGCAGGTACCACTCCGGCACGATGTGCGGGGGCGTCTTGAGCGCGTTCGCCACGACGTAGTTCTCGACGTCGCCGAGACCGTTCGGGTTGAAGAACACGAAGTAGGCAAAGAGGATCGCGAAGAGCGAGAGACCGAAGGCATCCTTCACCGTCGCATAGGGCGTGAAGGGAACCGTGTCCTGGTCCTTGTTCTTGACCTCGACACCCGCCGGATTGTTCTGGCCCGTCACATGGAGCGCCCAGATGTGGAGGATGACCACACCGGCGATCAGGAACGGGAACAGGTAGTGCAGCGAGAAGAAGCGGTTGAGCGTCGGATCGCCGACCGCGAAGCCGCCCCAGAGCCAGGTGCGGAGCGACTCGCCGACCAGCGGGATCGCGCCGAAGAGGTTCGTGATGACCGTCGCGCCCCAGAAGCTCATCTGGCCCCAGGGAAGCACGTAGCCGAAGAAGGCCGTCGCCATCATCAGGAGATAGATGAGGCAGCCGAGGATCCACAGCACTTCGCGGGGCGCCTTGTAGGAGCCGTAATAGAGGCCACGGAACATGTGGACATAGACGGCGATGAAGAACATCGACGCGCCGTTGGCGTGGACGTAGCGCAGCAGCCAGCCGTAGTTCACGTCGCGCATGATGCTCTCGACGCTTCTGAAGGCGAGTTCCGTCTGCGGAATGTAGTGCATCGCGAGCACGATGCCGGTGATGATCTGCACGCCAAGGCAGAAGGTCAGAACGCCGCCGAAGGTCCACCAGTAGTTGAGGTTCTTCGGAACGGGATAGCTGACCGCCGTGTCATGGCTGAGCCGGAGGATCGGCAGGCGCGCATCGAGCCAGCGGGTAAAGCCGTTGCTCGGATTGTAGGTGCTATGACCACTCATTTTTTCAGGTCCCCTCAGCCGATCTGGATCTTGGAGTCGGATACGAACTTGTAGGGCGGCACCTCGAGGTTGAGGGGCGCCGGGCCCTTCCGGATACGCCCGGACGTGTCGTAGACCGAACCATGGCAGGGGCAGAAGTAGCCGTTGAACTCGCCCTTGTAAGCGAGCGGCACGCAACCCAGATGGGTGCAGATGCCGATGAGCACCAGCCACTGCTTCTCGAGCTGACCGTTCGCGCCCTTCACGAGACGGACATCGTCGGTCTGCGGATCGCGCAGCTCGGCAATATCGACGCTCTCGGCGGCCTTGATCTCTTCTTCGGAGCGGTGACGGATGAAGACCGGCTTACCGCGCCACTTAATGGTGATTTCCTGACCGACCGGAATCTTCGAGATGTCCACTTCGATCGAGGCGAGCGCCAGAACCGAGGCGTCCGGGTTCATCTGGTCGATGAGCGGCCAGACGGCAGCCGCTGCGCCAACTGCGGCGAAGGCTCCGGTGGCCACGTAGAGAAAATCGCGCCGTGTCGGCTCGGCCGCGTGGATTTCTGCCACGGTTCAGGTCTCCTTGAATAAAAGCCGAACGCCGCCAGCCCGCCATGAAGCGGTTACCCCACGCTTTCGACGTGGAGCTGAAGGCGGCGCGGCGCAAACCCGCGAGATCGAACGAAAGCGTACGAATCCCCCGCTTTCATCCCATACGCGGCGTTTTGTGGCATTCAATCCCAGGCTTGTCCAGCCCCGCCTATACTGCGGCAGGATGACGCATCGCCGCATCCGTGGCGTCGGGGCAAGCCTCAAGCCACGCCCCCTGCTCAAACCCGGAAAATCTCATGCGATTGGCCCTTTTCGAGCCCGATATTGCGCAAAACACAGGCACCCTTGTCCGCCTCGGCGCAAGCCTCGGCGTGGGGCTGGATATCATCGAACCTTGCGGGTTCCCCTGGGGCGCCAGCGCCTTCAAACGGGCAGGCATGGACTATATCCCTCTCGCCGAGGTGATCCGGCATGACAGCTGGGAGGATTTCCTCAAGTGTCGCCCCTCGACCGGACGTCTGATCCTGCTGACCACCGGCAGCGTCGAGCCCTATACCGGGTTCGAATACCGGTCCGACGACACCCTGCTCCTCGGCCGGGAGACGGCGGGCGTGCCGCCCCATGTCCACGAGCGGGCCGACGCCCGGGTCACGATTCCGATGCTGCCCCCTGCCCGCTCGCTCAATGTGGCCATCGCAGCCGCCATGGTCCTCGGCGAGGGCTTGAGGCAGACAGCGAGCTTTCCGCCGGTTACAAGTGCCCCGGAAACGGATGGAGGCGGCATATGAGCGAGACGGTGGCATTGATCGAGGAACGTAAGGTCCGGGCGGCAGCCTGGTTCCGCGAGCTTCGCGACCTGATCTGCGCCGGGTTCGAGCGGCTCGAGGACGAACTCACCGGCACCTATGCCGACCGTACGCCGGGCCGCTTCGAGCGCACGCCCTGGAAGCGCGGCAATGGCGCGAAGGACGAAGGCGGCGGCGAGATGTCGATCATGCATGGCCGCGTCTTCGAGAAGGTCGGCGTCCATATCTCGACCGTCCATGGCGAGTTCTCGGAAGACTTCCGCAAGCAGATGCAGGGCGCGGAGGAAGACCCGCGCTTCTGGGCGGCCGGCATCTCGCTCATCGCCCATATGCAGAACCCGCGCGTACCCGCCGTCCATATGAACACGCGCTTCGTGGTAACGACGAAGACATGGTTCGGCGGCGGCGGCGACCTGACACCCGTGCTCGACGTACAGCGCCGCGACGACCACCCCGACACGGTCGATTTCCACGCCGCCTGCAAGCGCGCCTGCGACCGGCACGACGCGACCTACTATCCGCGCTTCAAGAAATGGTGCGATGAATATTTCTTCCTGCCCCACCGCAACGAACCGCGCGGCACCGGCGGCATCTTCTACGACCACCACGACACCGGCGACTGGGAAAAGGACTTCGCCTTCACGCAGGATGTCGGCCGCGCCTTTCTCGACATCTACCCCACCCTCGTCCGCCGTCACATGAACGAGGCATGGACGGCGGAGGAACGCGAGGAGCAGCTCATTCGCCGCGGCCGCTATGTCGAGTTCAACCTGCTCTACGATCGCGGCACCGTCTTCGGCCTCAAGACCGGCGGCAACGTCAACTCGATCCTCTCGTCGATGCCGCCCGAGGTGAAATGGCCGTGACATCCCCTCAAGGGAGATAATTCGGATGGCCAAAGGCGAAACGGCGGCGCAACGCTATCTGCGCCTCAACGGCTTCAAGGGCACGTTCCGCGAGGTGCCCGTGCCGAAGGACCGCAAGACATCCGCGCTCGAAATGGCCGAGGCAAGCGGCATCGATCCCGCGCGCCTCTTCAAGACGCTGATTATCGAGGCTGACGACGGCAAGCTCGCGGTCGCCATCGTGCCCGCCTCGCGCGAGCTCGATCGCAAGGCGCTGGCCCGCGTCATCGGCACCAAACGCATCGACCTCGCCCCGAAGCACAAGGCCGTCAAGATGAGCGGTTATCAGATGGGCGCCTGCAGCCCGCTCGGCCAGAAAAAGCCACTCCCGACTTTTCTCGACGCGAGCGCGGAGAGTTTCGAGACGATCTATGTGAGCGGCGGCGCCTACGGCCTCGAACTCGAGATCGCGCCGGCGGATCTCCTCCGAGCGACCGGGGGACGCGCCGCCGTCATCGCCTGAAAATCAAACCGCCTTCGAATGCCGCGCTTCGCCGGCATTGAGATAACGGTCGAAGGCGGCGCAGACCGCGCGCACGAGCGGCTTGCCCTCCTCCGTCATCACGAGACGACGGCCTTCCCGCCTGACGATACCATCGGCTTCGAGCGCCGCGAGCGAGGCGACCTCCGCTTCGAAGCGCTCGCCTGACGCGCCATGTTCCGACGCCACCCGGTCGAGATCAACGCGCATATCGCACATCAGCCGTTCGATGATCGCGCGGCGAAGCTTATCCTCGCTCGTGATCTCGATGCCGCGCGCGATGGGCAGTTTTCCCTCGCGCACCAGCATCTTGTAGCGTTCGATCGCGATTTCATTCGCGGCATAGCCCTGCGGCAGCGAGCCGATGGCCGAAGCCCCGAAGCCGATCAGCGCCGGCGCGCTGTCGGTCGTGTAGCCCTGGAAGTTGCGGTGAAGCGCACCCTTCGCCTGCGCGACGACAAGTTCGTCGTCGGGCAACGCGAAATGGTCGAGCCCGATCGCGACATAGCCGAGTTCCTGAAGTCTGACGGCACTCGCCTCATATTGCCGCCAGCGCTCGGCCATGTCGGGCAGCACATCGTCGCGGATGAGGCGCTGATGCGTCTTCATCCAGGGCACATGGGCATATCCGAAAAGCGCGATCCGGGCGGGCTTGAGTGACGCCGCGCGCTCGACCGTTTCGAGAACGCTTTCGACCGTCTGATGCGGAAGCCCGTAGCAGAGGTCCATGTTGATGGCAGCGATGCCATGCGCCCGAAGCCAACCGATGACGCGTTCGGTCAGGGAAAAGGGCTGGATGCGGTTGATCGCTTCCTGAACGCGAGGATTGAAATCCTGAACGCCGATGGAAGCGCGCGTAACGCCCGCCTTCGCCATCGCCGCGACATAAGCTTCGTCCGCCGTGCGCGGGTCGAGTTCGACAGCGATCTCCGCACCGGGCAGAAGGTCGAAATGGTCGCGCAACGTCTCGACCATGCGCGTGAAATCGCCCGGCGTCAGAACCGTGGGACTGCCGCCGCCGAAATGAATGTGGCGCACGCCCATACGGGCCGGAAGCTTCGAGGCGACCAGCCTCACCTCATCGAGCAGCGCGTCGAGATAATCGGCGACCGGCGCGTACTTCTTCGTCGCCTTGGTGTGGCAGCCGCAAAACCAGCACATCTCCGCGCAATAGGCGACATGCGCATAGAGCGAGAGCGGCGTTTTCGGGTCGAGTTCGCCGAGCCAGCGTTCGTAACGCGCCGCATCGACCCGCGGCCCGAAATGCGGCGCCGTCGGATAGGAGGTGTAACGGGGAACCCTGAGGTCGTATCGTTGAATGAGGTCTTCACGCATGAACGAAAGCTACGGTCCGGGCGCTCGTCCCGGCAATCCGCCGCATTGTCGCGGACGGCCCTTTGCCCGCGCGAACGTTCACGCAATTTCCCCGGTCCCGAAATGCCGGGCATTGAGCCAGATCAAGGAGTGCGTCAACAAACCGCGCTTTACTTCCCCCCGGGACAAACCAGGGAGGAC
>JAJXZC010000096.1 GCA_021780275.1 Pseudomonadota bacterium | reverse complement strand
TGTTTGTCGGATCCGTCCATCCGCGCGGCGTCGGCGAGTTCGTCCTGCCCGGTCTTGTGAAAGTCACGCTGCGCAAGGTGCCCGCGCGCAAGGCCGGCACGCTCGTTCGCAATCCCGCGACCGGCGAGATGATCAAGGCCGCCGCCAAGCCTGCGAGCGTCCGCGTGAAGATTCGCGCCCTGTCGAAACTCAAGACAGCCGCTACGCGGTAGCTGTTACTCTGGAGCGACGATGGCGACCGCCGGTGGATGGGGTCGACGCCAGTCGGGCAAAATGAGAGGCGGCGCTACCGCCTCTCGTATGCGTCTCAGTCGCCGCTCGAAGTGCCGACTGCGAGCTTGTCGACGACGCGATAGCGGATGGATGACGACCGTGACTATCACTTCGCTTCCGCTTGGCCGGCAAAACTCCTCTTCGCCGGATAGGTGAACGGCCGCACGCGGCCGGGACCTTCGTAGTCGATCCAGACGCATTCGGTGAACGGCCGCGCGCCCATCGGCGCTGGACCGAGATGCACCCGGTAAATAGGCCCGCCGTACAGTCTGACGAGCCCGACGATTTTGCGGCCATTGCTGGTCAGAGCCAGCGCGTGTACCTCTGGAACAGCCGCATCGACCTGTGCAATGCCGCTTGGTCCGTCGAGCGACCCGACAAACGGTGTCGTGGTCGGAGCATTTTTGCGGCCGATGCAATAGTCGAGGATCGGACGGAAGCTATCCGCGGCAATTGAGTCGGCACCTTGCGTCGCGACGGCGAAATTGACGGCCGTCTTGGCGATGGCACGTTGAACTTTGCTGATGTCGTAGACTGACCGTACTGCCAACTTGTATCGACCCGCCTCGTAACTTCCGCCCGTGTCGCTGACGCGACCCTGACCAATCAGCGTCGAGAATAGACCGGAAATATCCCGCAGCCTCTCTGCCCTAACGCGCAGGCGACCATGGGCGTCGACGGAGACGCGTGGGTCTCGCCCGACCTGTAAGCCTTCAGGAAAACGGTCGTACCACGCTTCGGCTGGCTTGCGACGCATCTCGAAGCGCTCGATAGAGAAAGTATCGTCCTTGGACAGCACGGCGATCCGGAAGCGATTATCGCCATGGAAGCGACGCTTCTGCACCGTTATTTCGCGCCGATTCGGTAGGAACGCATCAAGCGCAGTCTTGAAACGCGCGACGTCATCCATAGACGATGCCCTTAGCATCAGCCCGGTTGGGGCTAGCACAAACTGCGGCCGAAAGCGGGGTTCGATCCCGCGTAAGATGTCAACCTCGTAGGCGACCGGATCGTCAGGGGAGACGAAGAAAATGTGCTCGGACGGGTGGACCTGGTAGGCTTGGCCCGCTCGGTTGCGACCCGCCGGGCCGAAGAAGATACGCGCGGTCGCCTCTCCCGGTGCAGAGGTCCAAGCTCGCTCGTACGTCCGGAACAGTTGGTTGCAGGGGTCGCAGACCAAATCCTTCAGCACCCAATCCTCGCCGGGACCGGAGAAGGCGCGGGTGAGAATGTGCTCGTCGGTGAAGGGGCCAGGCCGATTGCAGTAGAGGCAGGACATGGTTCGTTACGCTCGGGGACTGACGGAAATGGGGACTGGGCACCCAATTGCCAATTGCGAGTGGGTCGGATTCTGACTCGAACCGAATAGCCGGTGGGCGTTTCCCACGAAATCGCGCCCTTTCAGGAGCCGGTGAAACGCGCTCGCGGTCGTCAGAACCACCTGAGGCGCGGGCACGCGAAGGTCGCGGCGCCTCTCATGGAACTAGGTGAAAGGCCCCGCCGTGAGGCGGCGCCTTCCTCGTTTGGGCGATCAATCCCGCCGCTGCCGAGACCAGATCAGCTGCATTCCTTCCTCGCCTTCCACCTCGATCATGGTGGCGTAGATCGGAGCGGGGAAGCTCGGATCGTCGAGCTTGACCGAGAGGTAGTCGCGGCCTTCCTCAGAGACCTTCTGCCACGCGGCGCCGATCTCGACATTGTTGCCCGCGTAGACGCGGAAGTGAGGGCCCTTGTCCGAGGGGGTCTCGATCCGGGCGAACCGGGCCTTGACGTTGAGGTTGAGGGTCTTGATGGCGCCGACGAAGCCGTTGCCGTTGGAGGTGAAGGTGCCGATGTTGGCCATTGTCTCATTCCCTTGTTTCCGGGCCACGCCCGTCGCGACCCGATGGCGGTCGTGAGGCCGGGGGCGATCGACCCGCACCCGAAGGGCTGGAACGCAGTGGAAGACGGCCGGGGACGGCTTTTTTGCATCGCGATGCAAAGCCCACCCGGGGCCCCAAGCGGCTTGCCGCATGGGGTGGTTGGGCGGCGGAAAAAAGCCGGCGCGGGACGTTGCGGGGAAAAGATCGAGAGCGCGCGCAGCGCGCTCGTCCCTCGGTCAGACCAGCCACATCGGGTTCGCCGTGGGAGCGGCCTTCGCAGACATCGGGGAATGACGACATGCGCTTCTGCAATCGGCCTCGCCGCCAAAGGACGAGAAAGTCGGTGGCGGTCGAAACTCGCCCGAATGTTCAGGATCGCCGACGCAGATTTTCGTCCCGAGAGATAGCGGCCCGTATTCGCCGACCTGCGCCGCGTTGTCGCGTTCGGCCTCGTCCTGTGGGTCGGAGCGGAGCGACCCGGCAACCTCACGGGTCCCGTGCGTGGTCGCCGCATGCCGGCGCCGGTCTGCCCGGCCATGATCGAGAAGAAGGGCGAACGCTGTCGCTGCTCTCGATCACGGCGCCGGTCGCGAACTCCGGCGAGGAGAACACCGCATTACGGTGGGGCCGCATTCTGATCGGCGCCTCGCTACTTGCGCGCCGTCGCGCCGACAAAGCCGTCGTCGACAAAAAGGGAGCTTACACCCCCTCAGCCTCGTGGTGCCTGCGCTCGGCCTCTGCGAGCGCCTCCTCAAGCCGCCGCAGGGTTTCGGCTCGCTCTTTCCGGGTGAGGAAGCACTCCGCAAGCTCGGCGCGCAGCTCGGCGATTTCGGCGTAGATGTCGAGAACCCGTGTCATGTGAACCTCCTTCATCTCGATGACGGAGGCGCAAGACCGGGCGTTGGAGGGACGGGTCAGGGATCGCGAAGCGACCGGCGGAGCCGGCGCGCGGGAGCCGATTTTGTCGGCGCGCAGCGACGGCAAAGTTGGGGGAACCGCGCGTCCTTGACGCGGCCCGACTGCCGGTATGATGGGCGGTCATTGGGAGAAAGACGGCTTTGGCCTGCCGCGGTGGTATGGTCGCGCGCCCCTTGCGAGGTCCGCGAAGCGCCGTGCCAGACGACGCCGCTGCGTCTCTGCCTCCGGTCGGCGCGGCGCACCCCGAAGGCAGCGCGCCAATGACGCACCTATGGCGCGTGCTGAAGACGCAGGCCGATCTCGACATCCGTTGGGGGAGCCGCAATATTCCGAGGTTCATGCGCGCGACCTCCATGTGTCACAAACCGCAGGCAGGACAGGCGTTGCTCAGGCGCCGGCGTCCTCGAGCCCCGAGATCAAGATGAAGAAGATCGGTTTTCTATCGTTCGGCCACTGGACGCCCTCGCCCCAATCGCAGACGCGATCCGCGTCGGACGCGCTGTTGCAGTCGATCGACCTGGCAGTCGCGGCTGAAGAACTTGGCGCGGACGGGGCTTATTTCCGCGTGCACCATTTCGCCCGCCAACTCGGCTCGCCCTTCCCGCTGCTCGCCGCTGTCGGGGCCAGAACCAAACGCATCGAGATCGGCACCGCCGTCATCGACATGCGCTACGAGAACCCGCTCTACATGGCGGAGGACGCGGGCGCCGCCGACCTCATCGCCGACGGCCGCCTGCAGCTCGGGATCAGCCGCGGCTCGCCCGAGCAGGTGATCGACGGCTGGCGCTATTTCGGCTACGCGCCGACTGAAGGCCGGAGCGACGCCGACATGGCGCGACGCCATGCGGAAGTCTTCCTGGACGTGCTCAAGGGGCAAGGCTTCGCTGAACCCAATCCGCATCCGATGTTTCCGAACCCGCCGGGCCTCCTGCGCCTCGAGCCCTATTCGGAAGACCTGCGCGAGCGCATCTGGTGGGGCGCGGCCACCAACGCCACCGCCGAATGGGCGGCCAGGCTCGGCATGAACCTGCAAAGCTCGACGCTCAAGTTTGACGAAGGCGGCGAACCGTTCCACGTCCAGCAGGCAAAACAAATCCGCGCTTTTCGCGCGGCGTGGAAAGAAGCCGGGCACAAGCGCGAACCGCGCGTCTCGGTGAGCCGTAGCATCTTCGCGCTCGTCAACGACAAGGACCGCGCCTATTTCGGCGGCGGCGGCAAGGAGCAAGACCAGATCGGCTTCATTGAGGCTGACACGCGCGCGATTTTCGGCCGCGGCTATGCGGCCGAGCCCGACCTTCTGGTGAAGGAGCTTGCGCAGGATGAGGCCATCGCCGAGGCCGACACGCTGCTGCTGACCGTGCCGAACCAACTCGGCGTCGCCTACAATGCGCATGTGATCGACATGATCCTCAAGCATGTCGCGCCTGCCCTCAGCTGGCGCTAGGACGAACCCGCGTTCACCGCATTCAGATCATGATCGTTGCGATGTGGATGAACGCGAGATAGAAGTCGGCGCGTCGGTCATAGCGTGTCGCGAAGCACCGATTGACACCATGCCGATTCCGCGCGGCGTCAGAGCCAGACTTTTGCTTCGATCGATGTTGCGGACATTCGAGCCCGCATGATTGAAGGTGCCAGACGCGGTTAGATGTAGAATCGGAAAGGCAGCGGTGCTGCTACTTGCGTCGGACCGGCCGTCAGGATTTCTCCAGTCAGATCGGCAAACCTCAACGTCACGGGCAGACCGTCTGCGAATCCCGCGTTGTTGAAATTTAGCTTAGTCAGAGACATAAGATCCGTCAGCACCTGACGCAGATCCGCATTGCCATTGACGATGTCGACGGTGACAGGGTTTGGGACTTCGCGACCAGGATAAGTGTTCAGACGCGGCGTGAAGCCCGTCGTCCAAAGGTAGGCCCGACGATCAGAGACAATGATCGCGGTTCCGCGTAGTACTGGCTTCGATCCGTAGCGAAAGAGCTTCAGCTCGTTTTGGCGCCTGATGCGGATGCCCACAAGTTTTGTGTCGGCCGGCACCGTGGATTGGAAGCCCTCCCACTCTTCCTTTTCGAACCAGGTCTTGCCGTGAATGAAGAGTTCCGTCGGCGGGCGGCCATGCATTTCCTCGTAAGAAGTGATCACCATCTGCATTAACTCAGCAGCTCGCTCGCGACTGAGATGGAAGCTGCCGTCTGTGTCGGAATACCAAGGGCCGACCGCGCCTTTGAACACCACGCCCTCACCTGAGTTTAGGAACATCTGAGCTCCACAGCAGGCGTTGTCGCGGCCCTTAGCGTTCTCGATCCTCTTGAACACTAAGCCGACGTAGCACACGCCCTCGCGCACATCGGCCACACGCCACGGACGACCGCCCGTCTTGTAGAAACTGGTCGTCGCAAGATTCCAAGCCACTGAGGCCGGGTCCTGCAGCGATCGTCGCGTCCCCTCCTCGAATTCGCCGGGAGTCAGGGTCGTCTCGCGCACCACCTGCAGTACTTGGCCGGTATCGAGAAGACGAGCTTTCAGTTGGTTGTGAAAATTGAGCTCGTACTCGTATAGAGCCGCCGCCTCCATCTCCTCGATGAACATCGAGCCTTTGGAGAGGATCGATCTCGCGGCCTTGCGGCCGAGTGAGCGCGTGGTCTTCACGCGCTGGTCTCTCGGCACAACCGATTTCGGTCGGCCGTAGCGAAAGACTTCCTCGGGGATGATCGCGAACCAGAACTGAGGGCGCGCCTCCTGCTCGCGCAAATACTTCCTCAGGGCGTCGCCGTAGACGTCCACTGCCTTGAAGATAGCCTCATGGCGATCCTCGGTTCTGATCCGCTCGCTGAGCGCGTCACCATCGATGGTGATGGTGGCAAACGGCTTTGCCGGCCACGGGATTCCAAAGGTGGCCTGGAAGCCAGGCCACATCGTCTTATTCTCCTCCCGACCCGACTGCGGCGCCGCGATGGTTCCGGACATCGCTTTGACCCAGGATTCGTATCGCCGAATGCCGTCAGCAGTCGCGATGACGCCCACATCCATCCGCGCAGGATTCTGGTTGGACGCTGGCGGTCCATAAAGGAACAACCCGTCCTTCGGGTGCTCCGTCTTTTGGTTGAAGCCGAAGCAGAGCAACGGCTCCTCGATGTGAGTCATGATCCAGTCGGTCACTCGTCGTCCCCCTCTTCGAGGTCGGCGTCGAAACCAACGTCCTCATCATCCTCCGGCTCGACTGGCTCCTCAGCTTCGTCTTGGAATTGGAGATCGCCAACTATGTGACGATCGGCCGTCAGCTGAAGGAGCCTCCCAGCCAACACCAGGGTTTGACGCCCGTCGAGTGCGATCGAGACCTCTGTCGCGCCGTCTGCTAGCCAAACGGCGAAGGCTTCCTGGAGCTGCCGCCAATGCTGGTTCCACCAGTTCTTGCAAAAACGACGGCGGATCGGCGAGGTCCGCTTCGGATCAGCGATGGCAGTCAGACCGTCGTCGGAGAAGGCGACATAGGGTTTGAACCGCACGAATGCTGGCGGCCCCAAGACTACGCTCACCTTCATAGCCAAATGCCAGTAGACCTTGTTCCGCTCGCTGCGACCGACGACGTTCTTATTGGTCCGGCGTCCAGAGGCTGCCGTGTACGGCACTTTGTTGTTTGC
>JAJXZC010000549.1 GCA_021780275.1 Pseudomonadota bacterium | reverse complement strand
GAGCTTCAGGAGCAGAAGATCCGCCTCGCCAATGAATATGCGCTGGATGTTCGCGCCGTGGCCCTGCGCAAGGATCTGATCGACCGCGCGCCCGCCGAGAAGGTCGCAACGCTCAAGGCCGCCATGACGAAACTCGACAGCCTGCTGCGCGCAAATGAAGTGGCGCTCGGCGCGGCAAAGTCCGTTTCCGAACGATTGCTCAAGGCCGTGGCGAACGCCGTGTCCGAGAAGAAGGCCCCCGTTCTGGGATATGGCCGTAATGCCGCTATCGCCCGTCCTTCGGGCAGCTCGCCCGCGGCCATCGCGCATGACGCGCGCGTTTAACGCTAACGGCGCCTTAAAATTAACCGGACGCTAACCCTGTTCGCGCGAGTGTTGAGGCACATTCGGGCATTGTCCAATCCGCGCGAGATGCGCGTGCCATGGACAGGACAGAGGGGGCGGTTTCAATGTCGAAATCCATCGGGCTCAGTGCTGCCAAGCGCAGCGGCCTGGACCGGACGATAGAACAGGCTCAGGCCTTCCATCGCAAAGGGCACTTTGCCGATGCGGAGCGTCACTATCGAAAGGCGCTCGCTCAGGACCCCGGCAATGCTGGCGTCTTGCGCCTCATGGCGGTGCTTGCGCATGAGGCCGGGCGCAACGACCGCGCCATCGCCCTGCTACAACAGGCGCTCGATATCGACCCGAATTTCAGCCTTGCCCACCGCAATCTGGGCCATGTCTTCGTTCTGGAAGGCAAAGACCTGGATGCCCTTCATCATTATTCGGAGGCCGCGCGTCTCGATCCAGGCGACGTCAATGCGCTGATCGAAGCGGCCCGCCTGCAAAGCGACGTGCTCGGCAACTATGCCGCGGCGCTCGCCGCATATGACCAGGGACTTCTCTCGGCCCCGGACGATGCCCGCCTGCATCGCGGCCGTAGCAAGATGCTGGCGGAGATGGACCGGCCGGAGGAGGCCATTGCCGCGATGGCAGAGGCAGCCCGCCTCGCGCCGGATGACGCCATCGTCGCCTTTCATCAGGGAACGATGCTCGCCCGCTTCAACCATGCGGAGGACGCAGCCAAAGCATTCGAACGAGCTGCTACGCTAGACCCGGACGACAGCGAAATCTGGATAGCCTATGGCAACGCGCTCAGCGCCGTAAAGGAGCAGCAGAAGGCCGTGGATGCTCTCTCCCGCGCCATCGAGCTCAATCCCGAATCCGCCGCCGCCTACACCAATCTCGGCAATATCCTCGCCGAAGAGGCAATGCTGGAAGAAGCAATCAGCGCTCATCTTCGGGCCATTCAACTCGCGCCCGATCTCTATCAGTCATATGTGAATCTCGGCTCCGCACTCCAGACCGCCTGCCGCCCGCAGGAGGCGCTGCACGCGTATCAGAAGGCCGCGGAGCTTAATCCCGGTCATGACGGCATTCTGTGGAATCTGGCGCTCTGCCTGCTTTCCGTCGGTCGCCTCGAAGGCTGGGACATCTACGGATTCGGCTTCGGCAGCGGACAGCGCAAGCCCATGCGTCCCTTCCCAGGCTTGCTCTGGGAAGGCCAGGATCTCTCGGCCAAGACCATCATGATCTGGCGCGAACAGGGCATTGGCGACGACCTGCGCTTCTCGACGGTCATCCCCGACCTGATCGCGGAAGCAGGTCATGTCATCGTCGAAACCGACCCACGCCTTGTCGACCTCTACCAGCGCAGCTGGCCTGACGCGACGGTGCGTGCCGAACAGCCCCGGGCGACCGGTCTCGGCAACTACCCCGAAGACGAGATCGACTTCGATTACACGGCCCCGGCCGGTATCGCGGCATCGCTGCGCCGCCGCACGCTCGACGCCTTTCCGAAAAATTCGAGGCCCCTTGTCGCCGATCCCGAGAAGCGCTCGGCCGCGCGGGCCTGGCTCGACAGCCTCGGCCACGGGCCGAAGGTCGGTCTCACCTGGCGTTCCGGCCTGCGCAACCCCGTTCGCGACATCTTTGCCACCGATCTTCAGGATTGGGCGACGCTTCAGGAGATCGAGGGGCTGAAACTCATTAATCTCCAGTTCGGCAATCAGAAAGACGAGATTCGCGAGGCGGCCGAGAAGCACGGGCTCACCATCCATGAAATGCCGGGCCTTGACACGCATGGCGATCTCGACGGCACGGCGGCGCTGACCGCGGAACTCGACTTCGCGACCGGTCTCTGGAACGCGGCGGCGGAAATGACCGGCGCGCTCGGCGTGCCGGGCCTCTTCTATATGCCCGCACATCACCCGATGCAGGTCGGAACGGGCACCCTGCCCTGGCAGCCCACGCTACAAATCTATCCGGTCATGCCGGGCTTCGACCGTGCCGACCTGCTGGGCCGCATTCTTTCCGACGCCCGCATTCTTCTTGCCGCCCGCCGGGCCTGAAGCCGCATTCAGCGCCCCGCGCGGCAAATGCCACCCGGCAAAATTCGCCGCCCCGGCACTGAGTGCCGGGGGAGGCAGCCAGATCAAATCCCACAAGTCATTGTTTTTATTACATATTCAAACTGGCCCACTCCTTGCTACTTAACATGCCAGTAAGTACAGGAACCAGAAGAAACTGAAATGCTCCGTAGACGAACGAATGAGGCGACGAGGGCCAAAATCCCTCACCCGGCAAAAAAATAAGCTGGACCGCCACGCGTTTACGCGGAATTAAGCATTAATTTTCAGTATGACACTCGAGCCGGACCGAGACACGCCGGCAGAACCCAAGAGGGTGATAGAAATGGCTGACGTTGTTCTTTCCAGCGCGATGCGCTCCAATCTGCTGAGCATGCAGAACACTGCGAAGCTGCTCGACCAGACGCAACAGCGCGTGGCAACCGGTCTCAAGGTAAATAGCGCTGTCGACAATCCGCAGTCCTACTTCACGGCGAAGGGATTGAACGGTCGCGCATCGGACCTGAACACCCTGCTCGACAATGAAGGGCTGGCGGTCCAGACGATCAATGCTGCGAGCCAGGGCATCGACGCGATCCAGAAGCTTGTGCAGCAGGCCAAGGCGACCGCGACCCAGGCGCTGCAGACCACCATTCAGCCGACGACGCTGACGGAAACCGTGACCGCCCATGACTATTCGACCACCAATGGGTCGTTGACGGTCAAGATCGGCAGCAAATCAGCGGTCACGATCGCGCTGACGACGAACATCCAGAGCGCGGGCGACCTGAAGCTGGCGATCTCCGCCGCGAATATCCCCGGCCTGCATGTCAGCGAGACCTCGGCCGGCCTCCTGAAGTTCTCGGTCGACACCGGCGACAAGCTAACCCTGTCCGGCAACGCCACGGCTACCGGCGGCGCCCTCGCCGACCCGACCAACACCAACACCTCCGCCAACGGCACCAGCCGCAACAAGCTGATCGACGACTACAACAATCTGCTCACGCAGATCGACCAGCTGGCGAATGACGCGAGCTTCAACGGCACAAACCTCCTGAAGTCGGGAACGAACCTCGTCGTCAACTTTAACGAAGATCAGAGTTCGAAGCTGTCGATTGCCGGCGTGAATTCGAGTGCCGCGGGTATCGGTCTCGATCCGCTCGCCCAAGACGCCTTCAACAACGACGACACCATCAAGACGGTCCAGAATCTCAACGACTCGGCGACGAACAAGCTTCGCAGTCTTGCGACGTCCTTCGCCTCGAGCCTGTCCATCGTACAGGCCCGCGAGGACTTCACGAAGAATCTGGTGAACACGCTTCAGACCGGCGCGTCGAACCTCATCACCGCCGATACGAATGAAGAAGGCGCCAACATGCTGGCCCTCCAGACCCGCCAGCAGCTCGGCGTGCAGGCCCTTTCGATCGCCAGCCAGGCGCAGCAGAGCGTTCTGAAGCTCTTCTAGGCCGGCTTAAGCAGATCTACAGACGACCCAGCGGGGCCCTTCCGGGGCCCCGCTTCTTTTTTTGAAAAATCGGAGAAATTTTTTGGCGCATTTTACCGGGTCTTAAGACCTCGGGCGCATAGTCCTCGCGAGCTCAGGAAGAGCCCACGACATTCGTTCCTAGGAAAGGAAAACTACAATGAGCGGAATCACGCTTTCGGCCGGCGTTCGTCAGAACCTTCTGACCCTTCAGAACACCGCCGACATGATGTCGACGACCAACAACCGTCTTGCCACGGGCAACAAGGTCAACAGCGCCGTCGACAATCCGAACTCCTACTTCACTGCGTCGGGCCTCAACAACCGCGCTTCGGACCTTTCCACGCTCCAGGATAGCATGGGCCTCGCGGTCCAGACGATCAATGCGGCGAGCACGGGCATCGACGCGATCACGAAGCTTGTCGCCCAGGCCAAATCGACGGCCAACCAGGCGCTTCAGGCCTCCAACACGGCCACGACGCTGACGACCTCGATCACCGCGGCCACCGGCGACACGCTGAAGATTTCGGTTGGCGGCACCAGCGCCGTTTCCATCGCGATCACGGCGAATGAAACCGCAGGCGCGATTGCTTCGGCGATCAATGCGAGCACGTCCGCTGTCGCCGCCGGCGTGACCGCCTCGAAAGATTCGAACGGCAAGCTGGTTATCTCTGCGGCCTCTGGCGACAAGCTGGACATTTCCACCACCACTGCGACGGTCGGTGCGTCGGGCCACACGGGCACATCGTCCAACGGCGTCAACAACACTGCGACCTACGTGAAGCAGTACAACGACCTGCTCCAGCAGATCGACCAGCAGTCCAACGACGCGGGCTTCAACGGCGTCAACCTGCTTCAGAGCGGTTCGAGCCTCTCGGTGACCTTCAACGAAAGCGGCTCGAGCAAGCTCGACATTGCCGGCAAGGATGTATCCTCGAAGGGCCTCGGCCTCTCGTCGGTGACCCAGAGCAGCTGGTCCTCGGCTGGCAAGATCGACAAGACCGGTGTCAACTCGACGATCAGCAAGCTCGACGCTGCCACGTCCACGCTCCGCGCTCAGTCGACCGCCTTCGGTAACAACCTGTCGGTCGTGCAGAACCGCCAGTCGTTCACGAAGAGCATGATCTCGACACTCCAGACGGGTGCGTCGAACCTGACCCTCGCGGACTCGAACGAAGAAGCCGCGAACCTGCTCGCTCTTCAGACCCGCCAGTCGCTCGCGACCACGGCTCTGTCGATCTCGAACCAGGCCAACCAGAGCATCACGAAGCTCTTCTGATACGGCCTCTTCCCGATCAGATATGTACGGCGGGGGCGAAAGCCCCCGCCGTTTCCTTTTGAAACGCACGAGTCGCGGTTAAGCTAGGATCAGCATTGATTCTTGCTCTTGTCGCCCAAGGAACCTGCCATGGCCCTCAAAGTCGAACTCAAGCCGGGAGAGCGTTTCATCCTCGGCGACAGCGTCATCACCAATGACGACCAACGCACGCGGCTCTTCATCGAGGGGGATGCCCCCATCCTGCGTGAAAAGGACATTCTGCGCTTCGAGGACGCCGACACGCCCTGCAAGAAGATCTACATCGTGCTCCAGATGATGTATCTCGCGACGGACCCCAAGCAGCATCATCCGCTCTATTTCCAGTTGATCGACGATGTGCTGCGCGCAGCGCCAAGCACCGCGCCCTATATCGAGGCGGTGAACAGTAAAATCTTAACGGGTGAAATGTATAAAGGCTTGAAGGAAGCCAAAAAGCTCATCGAATACGAGGGGACACTCCTCAACAATGCAAAGACATCACCAGGCCTATAATCAAACGGCAACGATGGTTGTCGCCGACCCGCGGGAATTCGATGCGTCGATCCTGCTCAAGGCTGCCAGCCGCTTCCAGCGACTGCGCGACAACTGGGAGGACCATGATCGCCACGAATTGGCGGACGCTCTCCTCTACAATCGAAAGATCTGGACGGTCTATGCGACCTCCGCCGCAGAGATGGATCACCCGCTCCCGCGCGAGATCAAGCAGAACATCGCAAACCTCGCCATCTTCATCTTCAATCGGACGATTGAACTCCAGGGCAAGCCCGAAGCACGCCTTCTCGACGCGCTCATCAACATCAATCGCCAGATTGCCGCCGGCCTCCTGCAAAAGCCGGTGCTGCCCATGGCTGCCGCCAGTTGATAGAGCGGCCGCAGGCTGAATACACAACTGGTTGAAATGAAGAAGGGCCCGGAATTCCGGGCCCTTTATCGTCTCTGGAACTTGTCCGACACGTCACATGTAGCTGACCAGCGAGAGCTTCGAGAGCGACGAGGTGATCTGATAGCTCGCCTGAAGCTGCGTCATCAGCGTCGTGAGCTTTGTCGAAACCTCATAGTCATTGGCATTCAGATTGTCGCCGAGCAGGCTCTGGCTCGTCGAAATCTGCGTCTGCAGGCTGGCCTTGGTGGAGTCGAGATTGGACGATTGCAAGCCGAGCTTCGTGACGATGCCCTCGATCGACTGGGTGCCCTTGTAGTTGAGCGCCGTCGCGGTTCTCTGCGTCAGCGCCGAGTAGGATGCAGCCGCATTCGTATCCGTGGCGTCATACTGGACGACCGAAATGACGGCCGCCGCCTTCAGCGCCGTAGCGATGGCGCTCTGGTCGGCACGGGCGCCATAGGCAATCTGCTGGCCGTCGCCCACCGTCGCGACGAAGTTGTCGCCCGCCGTGCCGCTCGTATCTCCCTGATACCAGAAGACCGTATCGGCCGTGGTCCCATCCTGCAAAGCCGTGGCGGTATAGGGATCGCTGCCGCTGACGCGCTGCGGCGGATTGCCGAAGAAGTCGTTGCCAGCCTGGACCGCCGAGGCCGCCTTGAGCGTCGAGCCGGCTTCG
>JAJXZC010000492.1 GCA_021780275.1 Pseudomonadota bacterium | reverse complement strand
GCCGAACATTCCCGAAATGCTTGAGCTGCATTACGGCGTGCCGATGATCGGCGCCGTGCTCAACACCATGAATATCCGCCTCGACGGCGCGGCCATCGGCTTCATGCTCGATCACGGCAATGCCCGTGTGCTGATCGTCGACCGTGAATTTTCGGAACTGGCGAAAGAGGCCGTCGCGCAGGCCAAGGTCAAACCCTTCATCATCGACATCGACGATGCGGAATATGACGGCCCCGGCGAGGCCATCGGCGAGATCGGCTACGAGGAATTCCTCGCCAAGGGGGACCCGGCCTTCAACTGGCAGCTTCCCGCCGACGAGTGGCAAGCGATCAGCCTCAACTACACCTCCGGCACCACCGGCAACCCGAAGGGCGTCGTCTATCACCATCGCGGCGCGCATCTTCTCGCCATGGGCAATATCGTCACCGCGGGCATGACGCATCATTCCGTCTATCTCTGGACGGTGCCGATGTTCCATTGCAACGGCTGGTGCTTCACCTGGTCGATGAGCGTCATCGCGGGAACGCATGTCTGCCTGCGCCGCGTGACGGCGAAGAACATCTTCGAGGCCATCGAGGCTCATGGCGTCACCCATATGGGCGGCGCGCCGACCGTGATGGGCTTCCTCATCAACGCCAAGGACGAAGAAAAGAAGAAACTTCCGAACACGGTGCATTTCTTCGCGGCCGCCGCGCCGCCGCCTGCCGCCACCATCAAGCGGCTGGAGGATCAGGGATTCAACGTCATTCATGTCTATGGCCTGACCGAGACCTATGGCCCCGCCGTGGTGAATGCGTGGCATGACGAATGGGACGATCTGGAGCCCAACGAGCGCGCCCGCGTGAAGTCGCGTCAGGGCGTCAACTATCCCGTTCTCGAAGGCATCTCGGTGCGCGATCCCGAGACGCTGGAAGAAGTGCCGCGCGACGGCGAGACCATGGGCGAGGTCATGTTCCGCGGCAATGTCGTGATGAAGGGCTATCTCAAGAACCCCAAGGCGAGTGTGGAAGCCTTCGAGGGCGGCTGGTTCCATTCGGGCGATCTCGGCGTCTGGCACCCGGACAATTACATCCAGCTCAAGGACCGCTCGAAGGACATCATCATTTCAGGCGGCGAGAATATCTCCTCGATCGAGGTCGAGGACGTTCTCTACAAGCATGCCGACATCATCGAGGCTGCCGTCGTCGCGCGACCCGACGAGAAATGGGGCGAGACACCTTGCGCCTTTATCACCTTGCGTTCAGGCGCGACGGTGACGGAGGACGAGATCATCGCCTATTGCCGCAGCCAGCTCGCGCATTTCAAATGCCCGAAAACGGTGGTCTTCACCGAACTGCCCAAGACATCGACCGGCAAGATCCAGAAGTTCAAGCTGCGAGACATGGCCGGAAAGATCTGACGCGCGTAGAGTCACGTTTCAAACAACAAAGCGCCGGGCGTTGCCAGCCCGGCGCTGTCGCAGTTCAGACCCTGTTCGGGAAAATTCGTCAGGCGGCTGACTTTTTGCCTTCCAGACGTTCTATTTCTTCCTTCAGCCGAAGCTTGTGTTTCTTGAGTTGTGCTATTCGGAGGTTGTCACTCGATGGGTGGAGGATTTCGTTTTGGATTTCCCGTTCCAGGGACCGATGCCGATCGCGAAGCTCGGCAATATGCGACTCCAAAGCCATGTCTACCTACCTTCCGTTAAGACGGTATCACAGCAAAAGCATGACTCTTTTTTGAAGGCTTGTCGAACACCTCTCGCCATTAGTGCAAAGAGATTGTAAATCAAGATCCATGAGCGAAACGAAACGCATTATCGTCGGCATTTCGGGCGCATCCGGCGTCGCCTACGGCATTCGGCTGCTTGAAATCCTCAATTCGCTCGATATCGAAACACATCTCGTCATGACCAAGGCGGCGGAGATGACGCTTGGCTACGAGATGGATATCGCCGCGTCAAAAATCGACGCGCTCGCGCACACGCGTTACCAGATTACGGATGTCGGTGCTGCAATCTCCAGCGGTTCCTTCAGGACGCTCGGCATGATCGTCGCGCCCTGCTCCATTCGCAGCATGTCCGAAATTGCAACGGGCGTAACGTCGAACCTCCTGACGCGCGCCGCCGACGTCGTGTTGAAAGAGCGCCGCCGCCTCGTGCTGATGGTGCGCGAAACGCCGCTTCACACCGGTCACCTGCGCACGATGACGCATCTCTCGGAAATCGGCGCCATCATCGCGCCGCCAGTGCCGGCTTTCTATACGAAGCCCGCAACCGTCGACGACATCGTGACGCAATCCGTCGCCCGCGTGCTCGACCTCTTCGACATCGATGCAGGGGAAACGCGTCGCTGGGGCGAGGACGTCAAGGGCGGCCGGCGGAGCCCGGTCCGCGTGAAGAAAAAGTAATCAGGGAAACGCCTGCGCGATCAACGTGGCGAAGCGCGACCGCCGTCGCTCGGTCATGGCAAGGTTCCGGCAGGCAAGCCACGCCGCGAGGTTCCGCTCCGCAAGCACCTGTGCTTCGCCGGCGACGCCCCGCTCTTGCGGCAGAAGCACTTCCAGCGCGGTGTGCATGGCCCGCTCCGCGTCGAGCTCCAGCCGCTTCACCTCCGCCCGCAAGGCGCTCTCGGGCGCGACGCTCTTGAGCCCGCGCCGCGCGGCCCGGAGCGGCGCGACGACGCGAGCACCCCATGCCTCGCCGATAGCAGTCATGGAAGCGGCGAGCCGCGCATCCACCGCTACGCCGCGCAGCGCCGCATGAAGGCAGAAGAGCAGAAGCGAAACGTCGAGCCCGTCCTCATCCTGGAGTGCAAGAAGCGCCGGCTCCACGCCGGGCCGGGCATAGAGATCGCACGAAAAGCGCCAGAACTTCTCTCCCTCATCCGTCGCCATGTGCCCTCTCCAAACTTCGCTTCATGCGTCATATCATCGGCTTGCCCTTGCGCGCCATTGAAGCGATAAAAGACGGGAAGCAAAAGTGGCAGGGGATGCGTGGCCGCGTTCTCTTGGCGGGGCAGGATGCCCCTCATCGTCGGGCGACAATGACCGAGCAGGAAGAACAGGATTTGCAGATAGCGCTCGCGCAGCTCAAGGAAGAGCATCGCGACCTCGACACTGCCATTCTCGCCATCGAACAGACGCCGAGCCCGGACCATTTGCAGATCAAGCGGCTGAAGAAGCGCAAACTCTATCTGCGCGACCGGATCCGCGAGATCGACGATCAGCTTTTCCCTGACATCATCGCCTGAGGCGCATTCAGTCAGACTGATGCTTGACCCGGTACATGGCCTGATCGGCCCTGTTGAGCGCGGTCTGAGGCTCGTCGTCGCCGGTGAAGGCGACGGCACCGACCGAGATCGACAGGGGAATTTTCACGCCGTTGAGGATGAGCGGATTGTCGGCGATGAGCTTTGCCAAGGCGCCGGCCTTGCGCTGCGCCATCTTCTCGTCCGCATGCTCGAGGATCACGCCGAATTCATCGCCGCCGAGCCGTCCGACCATATCGGACTCGCGCACATGCTCGCTGAGAAGGTCAGCCAGATGGCGCAACGCGGTATCGCCCACGGCGTGGCCATAGGTGTCGTTGACACGCTTGAAATCGTCGATGTCGAAATAAGCGAGCCCGGCGGACACCCGGTAGCGGCGCCCATAAGCGATTGAGCGGGAGAGTTCGCGCAGGAAGGCGCGACGGTTCAAAACGGGGAGGAGCGGATCGCGGTCGGCGAGGTCCTCCGCATCCTTGAGGCGGCGGCGCACCTCGTCCATCTCGCGGCGCAGCCGCTCCACTTCGGCCATGATCGACATGAGCGCGTCACGAACCTTCGGCGTCAGCTCCGCTTCCGGTATGCCCAGGAAGCTGATGGAATCGGCGCTCGCGCGACCACCCCCGGCCACGGACCTGCCCGCCACATCGCCGCGCTCACCACCTGCCGACGAAGACCTCACGCCTCCGAGAGGCCTGCTGTCGCCGATCTTCATGCCCGACCCTGTAGGTATTGTCTCTCGGCCACCGATTCCTGCCCCCGCTAGGTACCGATCCTTGATAAAACAACCATGCCATTATTCGGCGTAAAGCGCCACCCAACGTTCCGCGACGGGACAGTCCGCCTTGCCAAGCCGGGCGTCATGCATATACTCCCTCGCTTTCCGCGCCGGAGGTTCATCCGGCGGACCTGATGGAAGGCGCAAATGGCAGCTCAGGCTCTGGTCGGCATCATTATGGGAAGCCAATCCGATTGGCGGACCATGAAGCATGCTGCGGAGGTGCTGGAGGCGCTTGAGGTGCCTTTCGAGGCGCGCATCGTCTCGGCCCATCGCACACCCCAGCGGCTCGTCGAATATGCGACCCAGGCGCGCGGACGCGGCCTCAAGGTCATTATCGCGGGCGCCGGCGGCGCGGCCCATCTGCCGGGCATGACAGCCTCCATGACCCCCCTTCCCGTCTTCGGCGTTCCCGTGCAGAGCAAGGCGCTGAGCGGCCAGGACAGCCTTCTCTCCATCGTCCAGATGCCCGGCGGCATTCCGGTCGGAACGCTCGCCATCGGCGAAGCGGGCGCCAAGAATGCGGGTCTTCTCGCTGCCGCCGTGCTCGCCCTCTCCGACGCCACGCTTGCCGAACGCCTCGACGCCTATAGGGCCGCGCAGACGGATGCCGTCGGCGAAGAGCCGGTAGACGAGTAGTCCCTTGGCCATCATCCCACCCGGCGGGCGTATCGGTATTCTGGGCGGGGGACAGCTCGGCCGCATGCTCGCGACCGCAGCCGCCGAACTCGGGCTCTCCTGCCACATCTATTGCCCCGACGAAGACGTGCCCGCCGCCGATGTCGCCGCCGCCGCGACCCGCGCGGCCTATGACGATGCCGACGCACTGGCCCGCTTCGCCGACAGCGTCGATGTCGTCACTTATGAATTCGAGAATGTGCCGGCGGAGACGGCCCGCATCCTCGGTGAGCATGCGCCTGTGCGCCCCGGCGCCCTTGCGCTCGCAACCGCGCAGGACCGCTCCGTCGAAAAGAGCTTCCTCGCCTCGCATGCCATCCCTACGGCGCCTTTCGCAGATGTCGACGACGAAGCCTCGCTCGCGGCTGCGATCGCCCGGATCGGCACGCCGGCCATCCTGAAGACGCGGCGCTTCGGCTATGACGGCAAGGGCCAGGCGAAGATCGCCAGCCCCGCCGAGGCCCGCGGCGCTTTCGAGAGCATCGGCCGCCAGCCCGCCATCCTCGAAGGCTTCGTGCCCTTCGAGCGCGAGATTTCGGTCATCGTCGCTCGCGGGCTCAACGGCAAGACGGCCGCCTATGATCCCGTTGAGAACGTCCACAAGCATCACATCCTCGACCGCACCTTCGCGCCCGCGACGCTTGCGCCCGCGCTTGCCGACGAGGCCCGCGCCATCGCCTCGAAGATCGTCGAGGAGCTCGATTATGTCGGCGTCATGGGCGTCGAGATGTTCCTGCTGCCGGAAGGCGCGAGCCCGCGCATTCTCGTCAACGAGGTCGCGCCGCGCGTCCACAATTCCGGCCACTGGACGCAGGATGCCTGCGCCATCAGCCAGTTCGAGCAGCATATCCGCGCTATTTGCGGCTGGCCGCTCGGTGACCCGGGCCGTCATTCCGATGCGGTGATGACGAATCTCATCGGTGCCGATGCGGACGACTGGCAGCGCCTGGCGGCGGAGCCAGGTCTGGCCGTCCATCTCTATGGCAAGGCGGAAGCGCGGCCGGGCCGCAAGATGGGCCATGTCACGCGCCTTTATCCCCTCGGAACATTGCCGCCGGATACAGCCCGTTAATCCCGTTAGGCGAGACTCCTCCCTCGGCAACACGGGGGACAAGGCCTTGGAAAGCGCAACGCGGGAAGCGGATCACCAGTCTGGCCAATTTGAGTATCGCGGGTTTTCCGAACTCTTCGGATATTGGAGCAGCGCCCGGAATGGCGCCGCCATCCCTTCTCTCAAGGACTTCGATCTCCTGAGCTTTCCGCATCTCCTGCCGGACATGGGCATTTCGGAAGTCCGCTCCCCCACCGACATCCATATCCGCTTCATGGGCACGGCCATCGTCGAGCGCTTCGGCTACGATCCGACCGGCAAGAACAGCCTTCTGAACCAGCCCGAAGAAAGACGCGACGCTGTGGGCCGCTGGTATGCCCTGCTCGTCAGCCACCCTTGCGGCGGGCTTGCGCGCTTCACGAATATCTACAGCTCCGGCCGGGAGGTTGTCGCGGAAAGCCTCTTTCTTCCCTTGCAGGGGGAAAGCCAGCGCTGCTTCGTCAGCCTCGCCCGTATGACTGAATTCCTGAATTGGCAAACCGTCAGCTCACTGACCGTCACTGCGGCGCGCGTTCTCGACTTTGTATGGATCGACCTCGGCCTTGGCGTGCCAGCCATCGACCAATCAATCGTTTGAAACAGGCGAACGGTTACCGCTCATTAACCAGCCTTCACCATCATGAAAGTCGAATGTCGCTGGCGCGGAGCCGGACACAATTTGAGGCCACGATGATCGCCAAACCGACAGTTGAACTCGACTCCTTCTTTGCCTCGCAGGCACCGTCCCCGGGCCGCGTTGCCGCCCGCCCGGAGACCGATTCCACCGCCATCGCCGAGTTCTTCAATTATTGGATGAGCCTGCCCCTTCGGGACGGCATGCCCGACGCCAGCGATTTCGCGCCCTCCGCAATCGTCCGCTGGTTGCCGGAAGTCATTCTCTTCGAGCTGAATGAGCCTCTGGTCGCGACCTACCGGCTTGCAGGAACGGCAGTGGTCGAACGGCTCGGACA